>JAOZQX010000054.1 GCA_029931995.1 Bacteroidales bacterium | reverse complement strand
TTCATCCGTTTTCCGAAAAAAAGCGCCATAAAAAAATACTTTTGCAATTTTATTTATCAAAATTTTCAACCTAATGCTGCTCTCATTTTGAGGTAAGAAAACCACATTCCATCGTAAACATAATCAGAATTTTTGAAAAAACAAAAAAGCCACCTTTGGGACTTAGTCTCAAAAACAATATTTTACAGCCAAATCTTAAGCCTCGTAAAGAACCACGTTCTTAGTACAGACAACTTTTATGAGCAGATATATTTTCCTATCTTTATAAAAAACATCAAATATTTTTATTATGAAATCAACTCATATCCAAATCATTATTGTATTGTTATTTGTTTTTAACCTTAATAATGTAATTGCTCAGCGCATTGAGTATGAAGAGCAGAATGAGCAAAGACAAGAAGAGAAACCTAATAAATTTGATGAAGAACAAGATCGGATTAAAGACCCCGACCTTAAACATCATGAAAGGATAAGGCCGCCGAATGAGAGAGAAATTGAAACTCGTAAACTTAGTCCGGGTGAAATAGAACAAATTAAACCTGTATGGGTATGTGCCTCCAATCAAACTTATTCCTCCAATGACTTTGCTCATAAAGAATACTTTGACATGCAAATTTTTAATTTTAGTTATGAATTGGTATTTATTCGTGTGATTTTATACAGTAAAGATGGTAAAGTTGAACATGTTTTTGAAAATAAATTGGAAGGGAAGCACACATGGGATCTTGGAAGTAAAATATATTATAATATTAGCGAAGGTCCTATCGAAATATATGCCAGTTCAAAAGCAATTTATCCACAGGCAGTTTTTTTTAAAAGACTGGGAGGATACTATGATGCAGTTAACGATGACATGGATTCGGAATTTGGGTATTCGGCTTGTTTGCAATGGTTTAGGGTGGATCACTAGAAGTTTTACCCTCTATTAGGAGGGTGTTTTAAATTCTTATTAATTTGAATAGATGTTTATAAATTTTAAAAGATAAAACCTATGAAAACAAATAACATTAAAATCATTTATGTGCTCATATTTGCACTTAGTATTGGTATTGGTTATAGCCAGCTACCCCCAAATAGAGAAGTCCAAACTGTAGAAGTTGATGAAGGACTTCTTACTAAGGATTATACTGAGAAGCATATGAAAGGTGAAATGAAACCACGATGGATTTGCCCTTATTTAAGAGTTAGACAAGGGGGGCATAAAAGTTTTGCTATAGTTAGTGTTGTTAATTTCAGTATGCAAAAGGTTAGGGTTAAATTATTCTACCATAATAGGGATGGTAAAGTAGTATATAAATCCATTCTTGAGCTGGAACCCAAAGCAAATCATACTTCTTATTTAGATTATGAAAATTTCATGGGAGAAGGAGGTTATTTTGCTGGATCGGTTGAATTACATGCTGATTCACCTGCCGTTTTTCCGTCCTCAAGTTATCTGGGTGATGAAGGTGGAGCAATGCTTGATGATGATCAGGAATGGCGTTATACTGTTAGCGTTGCAGCACAATGGCATCGTATTGATTTATAGTAATAAGGATCTATATCATAAATTGATTTTTTTTGCCGCACCAATTATAATCATTGCGAGCAGGGTTCTTATATGTACTTTCATATTTATTAATGTATTTTTTGATAAACCAAAAATCAAAACCATGAAAACAAATAACATCAAAATCATTCTGGCATTATTATTTGCTTTTAGTATAAGCAATGTTTTTGCTCAATGGGAGGAGAATGAACCAAGCAAACGAGAAAAACAACATGAACAAAAGGAAGAACTGGAAAAGGATATTAAAAATATTCATGAGATTATTGCTGAATCCTTAAACCTTAAAATCGAACCCATAGTAATAAACAACTTAAAACCACGTTGGTTTTGCCCCTTTGTAAAACAGGATTTTTACTATACAGATATTGAAGTTTGTATCACAAATTTTAGCCTTAAAACGGCAACCATCCGATTTATTGTGTGGAATGATAAAGGTGAAATCGAATCCAGTTTTGATTATGTGGTAAAAGGCAAGGCTCAACTGGTTTTCGATTTGAAATGGGAAGATGAGGTTGGGGATGTTTTATTTCCAAAGTTCAGAGGTTCCATGGAATTACAGTCCGATTCCCCGGCTGTTTTTCCATCCACGCATTATTTCTCTGTACAAGGCATAATGCCAGGTGCTGAAGGTAAATGGGCCACCAGAGTTTATAATGACAAAATAAGCCTGGATTGGCAACGCTTGGATTAATGAAACAAAAAAAGCCCCAAATGGGGCTTTGTGTTTTTTAAGACACGGACAAAGAAGTTCGCGTGAATGGAGAAAGCTGTGTTTAGCAAGGAAGCTATTTTTTCGTTATTGCCCAACGGAAGCTTACTCCGTCCACACTATTGTTAGCCATTATTCTAATTATTAATCCTTTCTTTTTTAAATCTAAATCATAATTCCAGTTTGATTTTATTTTAGGTTTTGGATTGAATTGTTGTATAGGAAAAAGATTTTTTAATTGATCCAGTTTAGTTTTATGATCTGGATTAATCTCATTCTCAAATAGTGATAATCCATTTTCGTATACAGTCCAAATTGTCTCATCTTCAAGAACAAATATTGGAATGTACGCTTCATTTTCATTCAATTTGTATCCGTAAACATCAATTAAAGTTTCATCTTTATTTAGCTTTCGTAGTAATTTCTGAGCAGGTGTAGAAGGTAATGATAGTAATTTATTTTTGACTTCATCAAGGTTAACTCCTTTTTCTTCTAAATATTTACGATTTTCTTGGTAATATTTTTCTTCTATTACATTAAACTTGTTCATTATATCATAAAGCTCGTCTAAAACCTTATAATTAAGGTTTGGATTCGCCATTTCTACTGATTTGTTCCAAAAATAATGATGTACTAAATTGTCACGAGTTTTATGAAAATAATTAATTTCTTGCTCATCTATATTTGGGATTGTAAGTAGTTCTCTTTTTAATTGACCAAATGTCATTTTGGTTAGATCTGAAAAAATTTCATCATATCTTGTTTTAATGATTAATTCATCTTTAAGGTATTTCTTATACATCAAATAGTTAATTAATACTAATTCAATTGATTGTGCTGTATGAATTGTTAGTCCAAACAGAGAAATGATTTCTGCAAAATTTCTATCGGGGCTATTCATATTCTAATTTTTAAATATATAGCCTTATAAAAAAACCCACTCAAAATGAGTGGGTTTTAAAATATACTAGAGATAATCTTACTTCATAATTTCCGCATAAGCTTTATAAAACTCAACAATAGTATCCATACCATTATAGAATTGCTCCAATGGGAAGTTTTCGTTAGGTGAGTGAATGGCATCGCTCTCCAAACCAAATCCCATCAATACCGATTTTAATCCCAGTTTTTCTTCAAATGTAGCAATGATAGGAATACTTCCTCCACTACGTACCGGAACCGGCATACGGTTATAAGTTTTATTATAAGCTATTTCGGCTGCTTTATAAGCAGGAATATCGATTGGGCAAACATAAGCTTGTCCGCCATGCAAAATGTTAACTTTTACATTTACATAATCAGGAGCTATAGCTTCAAAATGCTCTTTAAACAATTGCATGATTTTTTCGTTGTTTTGGTTAGGTACCAAACGGCTCGAAATTTTTGCAAATGCTTTTGATGGAAGTACGGTTTTGGCACCTTCGCCGGTATAACCACCCCAAATACCACAAATATCAAAAGTTGGACGAATGCCGGTATGCTCGCTAGGAGAATACCCTTTTTCACCTTTCAATGCTTTCACATCTATTGCTTTTTTATAGCCTTCTTCATCAAAAGGAGCTTCCGCCATTTTTTTGCGTTCTTCGAGGCTTACTTCCAAAACGTCATCATAAAAACCAGGGATGGTAATATGTCCGTCTTCGTCAACCATATCGGTAATCATTTTAGCCAATACATTAATTGGGTTAGCTACAGCACCACCAAATAAACCTGAGTGAAGATCTTTATTCGGTCCGGTTACTTCTACTTCCCAATAACCCAAACCTCTAAGTCCTGTAGTAATTGAAGGGATATCGCGGGCAATCATTCCGGTATCAGAAACCAAAATAATATCGGCATTTAAAATGTCTTTATTAGCCTCGCACCAAGCGCCCATATTCGGAGAACCAATTTCTTCTTCGCCTTCGATCATAAATTTTACATTGCAAGGAAGTGTATTGGTTTTAACCATGGCTTCGAAAGCTTTAGCATGCATAAAAGCTTGTCCTTTATCATCGTCGGCACCACGAGCCCAAATTTTTCCGTCTTCAATGCTTGGCTCAAAAGGAGGTTTGTTCCATAATTCGATGGGATCAACAGGCATTACATCATAATGTGCATAAACCAAAACGGTTGGTAAATTGGCATCAATAATTTTCTCACCGTAAACTACGGGATTACCAGCGGTAGGCATTACTTCAGCTTTGTCGCAACCTGCGCTCAACATGGATGCTTTCCAGTATTCGGCAGCTTTTACCATATCATCTTTATGATCGGCTATCGAGCTGATAGAAGGAATTCTAATCAAATCGAATAACTCTTCTAAAAATCGTTCCTTATTTTCTTGAATGTATTTTTTTGCTTGTTCCATAATATGTGTAGATAATGATTTAAAATTGAGGAGCTAAATTAAGAAATAATGCGGATTTTAGCGCTTAAGAATGCACAAATATTTAATATTTCGACCAAGCGTAGATTTTTTCCGATGCAGCCTTTGGTATGCTGAATTTTTCTAATTTTGTATTAATATTAACGTCATGCTGAACTTAATTCAGCATCTCATAGTTTACTCTAAGATTCCGGATCATGTCCGGAATAGCGATTGAAAATATTGAGAAAAAGAGAAATTTATTATGCAAAAGATTAGAGTGGCCATTAATGGGTTTGGACGGATTGGACGGATTGTTTTACGTCAGTTATTACAAAACGAACGCATGGATGTGATTGCCGTAAATGATTTAACGGATGCCCGTACTCTGGCGCATTTGTTTAAATACGACTCAGTTCACAAAACGTATAAAGGTGAAGTGAGCCACGATGAGGGGCATATTATTATTAAGGGCCAATCCATTAAAGTTTATGCTGAGAGAATGCCGGATCGCCTTCCTTGGAAAGAGCTTAATATTGATGTAGTTATTGAAGCTACCGGAAAATTCGTGACCAAAACCAAGGCCATGAAACATATTGAAGGTTCGGGTGCGAAGAAAGTAATTATTTCGGCTCCGGCAAAAGGCCAAAGCAATGGCGTTAAATACGTGGTATTGGGGGTGAACGATCATGTAATTGATAAAAATGATTTGATTATTTCAAACTCTTCATGTACAACCAATAATGTGGCTCCTTTGATAAAAGTATTGGATGAAAAATGGGGCATTCAAAAAGGATTTATAACCACGGTTCATTCTTATACTCAGGATCAAAATTTATTGGATGGGCATCATAAAGATTTACGCAGAGGAAGAGCTGCAGCATATTCTATCGTTCCAACTACAACCGGAGCTGCCAAAGCGGTTACTAAAATATTTCCTCATTTAAGTAAGAACCTTGGTGGAGCAGGAATTCGTGTTCCGGTGCCGGATGGTTCCCTGACTGATTTAACTTGTACCCTTAAAAAACCAAGCAGTATCGAAGAAATTAATGCTGCTTTTAAAGAAGCTGCCGAAGGTTGTTTAAAAGGCATTTTGGAATACACCGAAGACCCCATTGTTTCGATGGATGTGATTGGGAATACACACTCTGCCGTTTTTGATGCCGGATTAACTGCCGTGCAAGGCGATAAAAACAAGCTTGTAAAGGTAGTTGCCTGGTATGATAATGAAATGGGTTATTCCACTCGTTTGGTGGAGTTGATTGAGAAGTTTGTGTAAAACGATAGACATTCAATAGTAATACGGTAGTCATACAATGGAAATACAATTGTGATTTACATAAACTAATCAGCACATCAGCAAATTATCTCATTGCTTTCAATTGCTCCTCAATTACTTTGATTCGAGCTTCAGCATCAGCTTGTTTTTTCCGTTCAATTTTAACTACTTTTTCGGGAGCATTATTTACAAAACGTTCGTTCGAGAGTTTCTTTAAAATGGAATTCAAAAAGCCATTGGTGTATTTGAGTTCTTCTTCCAGCTTTTTAATTTCATCTCCCACATTAATAGAATCTGAAAGAGGAATATAAAATTCAGTAGATTTTATCAGGAAGGTATTGGCACCTTCAACTTTCTTTTCTACATAATCTATTTTACTCAAATTACAAAGCTTTGCAATAGTGCTGTCGAAAGTGAAATCGGCAGACTGATTATTCTTCTTAATCAACAATTCGATGCTTTCTTTATTCGGGATGTTTTTTGAGGCACGTACCGAACGAGTAGCGTTGATTACCTCTTTTGCAAATTCAAATTGTTCTAAAATTTTGCGGTTTACCCGACTTGTTTCTGGCAAAAGGCTAGTCATAATATCATTGCCATTGCGATCATTTAATATATGCCAAATTTCTTCGGTAATGAAAGGCATAAACGGATGCAAAACTTTCATGATTTTTTCAAAGAAATCAACGGTACTATTTAAAGTTGCTACATCAATTGGTTTTTGATAAGCAGGTTTAACCATCTCCAAATACCAGGAGCAGAAATCATCCCAAATTAATTTGTAGGTCGACATTAACGCATCCGAAATACGGTATTTCGAAAAATGATCGTCCAATGTTTTTAGGGTTTCATTCAGCTTGGCTTCAAACCATTGAATGGCCACCTTGCTTGAATCGGGCTGCTCAATTTTTGTGTCAATTTCCCAGCCTTTAACTAAACGTAAGGCATTCCAAATTTTATTACTGAAATTTCTTCCTTGCTCACAAAGTACTTCATCAAAAGGCAGATCGTTTCCGGCAGGGGAGGTGAGGAGCATTCCTACACGTACGCCATCGGCCCCGAATTTGTTCATTAAAAGAATTGGGTCGGGCGAATTACCGAGCGATTTCGACATCTTGCGTCCCTGTTTATCTCTCACAATTCCGGTTAGGTAAACATTTTTAAATGGAATATCTTTTTTGTATTCCAGTCCGGCCATAATCATACGAGCCACCCAGAAGAATAAAATTTCGGGCGCAGTAATCAAATCATTGGTTGGGTAGTAATAGTTAATGTCTTTATTATCAGGATTGCGAATGCCATCGAAAACTGAAATAGGCCACAACCATGATGAGAACCATGTGTCAAGCACATCTTCATCTTGTTTTAAATCTTCAATTTTCAGATTGGGTAAGTCAAATTTTTCTTTAGCCATTTGCACGGCTTCTTTTGCTGATTTGGCAACCACCATTTCTCGGTTTGGAAGATAGTAAACCGGAATACGCTGTCCCCACCAAAGCTGACGAGAAATACACCAGTCCTTCACATTCTCCATCCAGTGGCGGTAAGTATTTTTAAATTTTTTGGGATAAAATTGAATGGTGTCGTCCATTACTAATTCCAAAGCAGGTTTTGCCATCTCGGTCATTTTCATGAACCACTGCAACGAAAGTTTAGGCTCAATTACTTCATCGGTTCTTTCCGAATATCCAATTTTATTTACGTAGTTTTCAACCTTCACCAATTGTCCGGCTTTCTCCAAATCAACAACAATTTCTTTACGAACTGCAAAACGATCTTTACCAATATAAAGTTCAGCTTTCTCGTTTAAAGTTCCATCATCATT
>JAOZQX010000353.1 GCA_029931995.1 Bacteroidales bacterium | reverse complement strand
TCTTTTTTCCCTACGTTCTCGCGAAGAGAACCGCTCAATGATACATTTTTCATAAAAATATTTATTTGATTATTAAAATTGAAATAAAGAACTAATCGACTGCTTACTATCTATTCGATGAATTACTTCAGCAAAAAGCTCGGCAGTTGATAATACTTTAAATTTCTTATGTTCTTTTTTCAACGGTATTGTATCGGTAACTACAATTTCGGTAAACGAAGAATTAACCAAACGATCGTAAGCTAATTCAGAAAAAACAGGATGGGTACAAAATGTACGCACACTTGAAGCTCCGTTTTCCATCATTAATTCAGCAGCTTTTGTAATAGTGCCTGCTGTATCAATAATGTCATCAACCAATACAATATCTTTTCCTTCTACTTCTCCAATCAAAGCCATTTTGGCAATCTCATTTGGTTTTGCTCTTTGCTTGTAACAAATTACAAAATCAGTTCCAAGGCTTTTCGCATAAGCGGCTGCTCTACGAGTTCCTCCTGTATCAGGAGAAGCCATCGTTAGATTTGGCAAATTCAATTTTTTCAAATAATCGTTAAATAATGTGGATGCATAAAGGTGATCCACCGGAACATCAAAGAAACCTTGAATTTGATCAGCATGAAGATCAAGCGTAATTACACGATTAACCCCGGCTGCTGTTAAAAGATTTGCAATCATTTTAGCCGAAATTGGCACACGTGGGCGATCTTTACGATCCTGACGAGCAAAACCAAAATAAGGTATCACAGCTACAATACTTTTTGCCGAAGCTCTTCTGGCAGCATCTACCATCAATAATAATTCAAATAAATTATCGGCTGGCGGAAACGTTGATTGAATTAAAAAGACATCACGACCTCTAACATTATCATTTAAAATAGTTCGAAACTCACCATCTGCAAACACTGTAACATCGGAGTTTCCAAGTTTGGTTCCGTAGCTTTCAGCGATTTTTTCACCAAGATATTTGGTCGATCTTCCGGAAAATATAGCAATAAGTTTTTCAGACATGAGGATGAGTCGTTTAGACGTTTTTTAAGGCTGCAAAATTAGCACTAAATTATGTACTCTGCAATAATATTATTAAAGAATCTTAAAAACTTTTAAAAATTAGAAAGGAGTCTCATATTTTTCAGTATTTTTGCTGCCACAAACGACCCACGTTTTTTGATATGCCCGGGTGGCGGAATTGGTAGACGCGTTGGTCTCAAAAACCAATGAGGTAACACTCGTGTCGGTTCGATCCCGACCCCGGGTACAACTAATAAGCTTTCTTGACAAGAGAGCTTTTTTTGTATACATTCAGTTTTTTATTTATGAAAAATACTCCAAAACGACTACCTATATATCTCCCAATATTATTTGCAATTATTTTGATTATTGGCATTTTTATTGGCCAACGAATTAATCCGGGAGCAAGCTTGAATCAAAATCTTATTCCTATTAAATCACATAGCAAATACAATAAATTAACTGACATTGTTAATTTTATTGATCAGGATTATGTTGATTCATTGAAAAAAGAAGAGTTAATTAAAGATGCAATTACTGCTGTTATCAAAAATCTGGATCCCCACACTCAATACATCAGCCAAGAAGATTTTAATGCAATTAACGATCCACTATTAGGTTCGTTTGAAGGTATTGGTGTTCAATTCAATATTATTGAGGATACAATACGGATTTTACATCCAATAGCCAATGGCCCGTCCGAAAAACTCGGCATCAAAGCAGGAGACCGTATTATTATGGTTGACGACAGTCTTATTGCGGGGATTAAATTAACAAACATTGACGCCATGCGTAAGCTTAAAGGTCCACGAGGAACCAAAGTAAAAATTGGCATCCTTCGCAAGGGAACATCCGATTTAATTGATTTTGTGATTACCCGAGACATCATCCCTACGTATAGTTTGGATATTGCTTATATGGTAAATGATTCGATTGGGTATATTAAGCTAAATACATTTTCGGCTACAACTTACAAGGAATTCCAAGAAGGTTTGGAAAAACTTTCTGAACAAGGGCTGAAAAGCATGATTATTGACCTCAGATCAAATACTGGAGGATATGTATTACCAGCTGTTCAAATTGT
>JAOZQX010000352.1 GCA_029931995.1 Bacteroidales bacterium | reverse complement strand
TCATGATTAAGGACAATCATGTTGATTTTGCAGGTAGCATCGAGAAAGCAATAAAATCTACTAAAGAGTATCTTCAGGTAAAATCGAAGAAATTAAAAATTGAATTGGAAATTCGAAATTTCACCGAACTAGAAGAAGCCTTAAAAATCGGTGGCATTCACCGAATTATGCTTGACAACTTTAGTCCTGAAAACCTAAAAGAAGCTGTTAAAATTATTGATGGACAGTACG
Source organism: Bacteroidales bacterium (assembly GCA_029931995.1). GTDB lineage: Bacteria > Bacteroidota > Bacteroidia > Bacteroidales. The sequence goes on along the minus strand of JAOZQX010000352.1, from coordinate 1,862 downwards.
AAACTGAAGCCTCGGGAGGAATAACCTTTGATAGTATTCGTGAATATGCTGAAACAGGTGTTGATTTTATTTCTGTTGGAGCACTCACTCATCACATCAAAAGTTTAGATTTAAGTTTAAAAGCTATTTAACTCAAACAATGAAAACACCTAAAATCATACTTAAGATTATTTTGTTGTTAAAGCGAATCGTGATACCTGGCTTTGATGGCGTTTCTATATACGAAATTCTTGCTTTCTTTTTTAAAGGAATTTACGAAGGAGCTCTTAACATGCGAGCTTCGGCAGTTGCATTTAATTTCTTTTTAGCCCGGTTCCCCTCCATTATTTTTCTTTTTACCATCATCCCCTACATCCCAATTGAAGGCTTTCACGGTATGCTTTTTTCAACCTTGCAAGATATATTGCCCGTATCAACTTACGAAGCAGTTAAGACTACAGCAGAAGATATCATTACACAACCACGGGGCGGATTATTATCACTAGGATTTGTGCTCGCTCTGTTTTTTTCCACATCAGGAATTAATAGTTTGATTGAGGCTTTTAACCAAACGTATCACAGCATCGAAGTACGTTCGTTTTTCAAACAACAATTTATCTCTTTAGTTTTGGTGCTTATCTTGTCAAGCTTAGTTATCGTCGGTATCGGTTTATTAATTTGGGGAGATGCTTTGATTCATTATATTGTAAAAGCAGGTTCATTTAATAGCGGCGTTGAAATGTTTGCTCTTCAGATTAGTAAATTTTTTATTGTTCTAATTCTATTCTTTTTAGCAATTTCATTTCTCTATTACCTCGGGCCTTCCCGTAAGCAAAAGTTTCGCTTTATTTCGGCAGGCTCTACACTTTCCACTCTCCTTATCATCCTGCTTTCATTAGGATTTAATTATTACATCAGCAATTTCTCAAGATACAATACTTTGTACGGCTCTATCGGTACACTTATTATTGTGATGCTTTGGATTTATTTTGTAGCAATGGTGATTATAATAGGATTCGAACTGAATGTAAGTATTAAAGGAGCCCAGAGAAAATAAATTAAACTACTTTCTTAATCTCAATCGTGCTACGACTTGATTAAACTTTTCATTTGCATCCACAGAAATTTTTAGCAGTAATACAAATGAGCCAAAAACTATTATAATTATGGCACTTCTAATTATAATATCGTAAATATATTGTTCAAAAACCGGAAGAAAACTGCTAGAGAAGTATGCAATTCCTGCAACCAATATACTCAATAAAAATTTTGAATTATAGGGCTGCAATTTAAACTTAACAAAAATGAATATAAACCTCATCAAGCTAAAAAAGAACTTTGACAATGCTGTTGCTAAAGCAGCTCCAACAATACCATATAATGGGATGAATATCCAATTTAACACAACTATCAACACCATCAATACTATCATGAAATATGTTTGCATACGATAATACTTTGAGTTAGTAATTATGCTACTGCTAACTCCTGATATCATATCAAACAAATACGACAAAGCAATAAAGAGAATTACAAATTTCCCTTCTCCGTATTGTTCAGGTAAGATTTTAAATACATTGTGAATATTTGCCCAAATTCCAATAAAAACTAAAAGCCCGATAATAAATAAGTTTAAACTACTTTTAAAATATATCTCATTAATAGTTTTCAGATCCTTTTTTTTCCATGAGTCGGCAATAATTACGGAAGATATTTTCGTTAATGCCCTATGAGGAAGAATAATTAGAGTACCAAAAAAGAATGCTGTCACATAAATACCTGTAGAACTTAAATCAATAAACTTAGCAACCATTATCCGGCTTATGTTTAATGTGATTATTCCTGTGGCACTTGAGATAATTCCAAAAACGCCAACTCCAATC
>JAOZQX010000351.1 GCA_029931995.1 Bacteroidales bacterium | reverse complement strand
GTGCAGATGGTACTTTGCTAATTACCAAAGTAGCATCTAAAGTATTTATTGGAAAAGATATTATTCATATTGACATCTTTAAGAAAAATGATGACCGTACTATTTATAACATGATCTACAGAGATGGTAGACGTGGAAATGTAATGGTGAAACGTTTCGCAGTAATGGGTGTTACTCGGGATAAAGAATATCGTTTGACTAAAGGAACTGAAGGCTCAAAAGTGCTTTATTTCACTGCCAACCCTAATGGAGAGGCCGAGATTCTTAAAATTTATCTTCGTCCTAAACCACGTTTAAAAAAGCTTTCGCTTGATTATGATTTTAGTGAGTTGGCAATTAAAGGCCGTAGCTCAATAGGAAATACCCTAACTAAGCATAGTGTGAAAAATATTGTGAAACGTGAGGAAGGTGTTTCTACGCTCGGTGCTCGCGATATTTGGTATGATGATACAGTACGACGCTTAAATTCGGAAGAAAGAGGTACTCATCTTGGAGCATTTAAAGGCGAAGACAAGATTCTTACAATTATGAAATCAGGAACTTATCGTTTGATGAATTATGATTTGTCGAATCACTTTGATGAGGACATGATTAAAATTGAAAAATTCGATTCTCGGAAAATTATTTCAGCGATTTATTATGATGGTGAAATAGAGAAAACATATATAAAGCGTTTTCAAATTGAGCTTAACGGAAATGGGAATAGAAAACATGAATTTATTGGTGATCACCCGAAAACCGAGCTTTTACAAATTAGCTTAGATTATTTACCAAAGCTTGAAATTGTGTTTGATGATAAAGCCAATAAAAAGAAACTTGAAAATGAAATCATTAATTTGGAGGAGTTTATTGGTATAAAAAGTTATAAAGCAAAAGGAAAACGTATTTCAAATTTTGTTGTGAAAAGTATAAACTGGCTAGAGCCTTTGCCTTATGAAGTGCCGGAAGAGGAAGAAGATGAAACTGTAGTTGAAACTTCTGAAGATATGGATAGTGAGCATGCTGAAGAGCCTGATAATGGTATTGTAAATGATGATGAAATTGATGATGAAAATTCCCAGATGAGTCTGGAGCTTTAAAATGTTTGAGTAAAATGGAAGATAAAAAAATACTGGATATTACCAATGATGTAAAGTGGATTGGAATATTGGATTATGATATTGTCACTTTCGATGTAGTGATGGAAACTAAATTTGGCACAACTTATAATTCCTTTTTTATTGATGCTGATAAAAAAACCATTATTGAAACATCCAAAGAAAAGTTTTGGGATGTTTATTATGAGAAAATTAAGCGTGTAGTTGATCCCAAAGAAATTGAGTACATTATTGTTAACCATACAGAACCTGATCATTCCGGAAATCTTAAGAATTTATTGGAACTTGCTCCAAATGCAACCGTTGTTGGTAGCGGAAATGCCATTCGCTATTTAAAGGATTTGATGGGAATGGATTTCCCTCATCAGGTAGTAAAAGATGGACATACGCTTGATTTGGGTAATAAAACCATACAGTTTATTGGAGCACCAAATTTGCATTGGCCCGATTCAATTTATTCCTATTTGCTTGAGGATAAAGTTCTTTTTACTTGCGATTCTTTTGGTTCGCATTTTTGTCACGAAGAGATGTTTGATGATAAAGTAGGCGACTTTGATGAAGCTTTTCGTTATTATTTTGATGTAATATTGAAACCTTTCAGCAAATTCATGCTGAAAGCAATTGAAAAAATACGTCCGCTCGAAATTGATGCGATTTGTACAGGTCATGGTCCAATATTACGATCAAACTGGAAAAAATATGTTGACCTATCTGAAGAATACGCTCAAAATGCTTTAAAACTTCCTGAGCGCCAACGTGTATTTATTCCTTATGTTTCGGCATATCATAAAACAGGATTACTAGCCGAGAGTATTGCAAAAGGTATTCGTAGGGCTGGGGATATTGAAGTTGAGCTTGTTGATATTGAAAATACTCCCATCGGTGAATTAGACGCTAAAGTCTCGAATAGTACAGGGATTATAATTGGTTGCCCTACCATTAACCAAAATATTTTATTACCAATTTATAAACTTTTTGCTGTGTTAAGCCCCATCAGAGATAAAGGCA
>JAOZQX010000350.1 GCA_029931995.1 Bacteroidales bacterium | reverse complement strand
GGTCGAGAGCATCAATGATATCTCCGGATTTTGTTGGTCAAACTATCGCGGTTCATAATGGTAACAAATTTATTCCGGTTTACGTTACTGAAAATATGGTTGGACACAAATTAGGTGAATTTGCACCTACCCGTATATTCAGAGGTCACGCTGGTAATAGAGATAAAGGCAAACGATAAACGAAAGCATAAAAAATACATACAATGGGAGTAAGAAAACATAATTCAGCTGAACAATTAAAAGAAGCAAAGAAAAGCTTATACTTTGCTAAACTTAATAATTGTCCAACTTCGCCCAGAAAAATGAGATTGGTCGCCGATCTTATTAGTGGAGTTAATGTAGAACAAGCTTTAAATATATTACAACATTCGCCAAAAGAAGCAGCCATCAGAATGCACAAATTATTGCGTTCGGCTATTGCTAACTGGGAAGCTAAAAACGAAGGCAAACGTATTGAAGAAAGCAATCTTTATGTTAAAGAAGCTTTTGTTGATAGTGCCAGAATGTTGAAACGTATTCAACCTGCACCTCAAGGTCGTGCACATCGTATTCGTAAACGTTCGAATCATGTGACCATCATTCTTGATAGCAGAACTGAACAACAGGAAGAAAATATAAAAGCATAATATTTAATTGAAAAATTAATGGGACAAAAAACAAATCCAATAGGTCTTAGATTAGGAATCATCAGAGGATGGGAATCTAATTGGTATGGTGGTAATAAATTTGCCGACAAACTTATTGAAGACGATAAAATCAGAAAATACCTGAATGCCCGTTTAGCAAAAGCTGGTATTTCTAAGATCATCATTGAAAGAACTCTTAAACTTGTAACCGTTACCATTTTTACAGCTCGCCCAGGTATCATCATAGGTAAAGGCGGATCTGAAGTGGACAAGTTGAAAGAGGAATTGAAAAAGATCACTGGTAAAGAAATTCAAATCAATATTTCTGAAATTAAACGCCCTGAGATGGATGCAGTTATTGTAGCTAACTCAATTGCGAGACAAATTGAAGGAAGAATTTCATTTCGTAGAGCGATCAAAACATCCATTGCATCTACGATGCGTGTGGGTGCCGAAGGAATCAAAGTTTTGATTTCGGGTCGTGTTGGTGGTGCTGAAATGGCTCGTAGTGAAATGTATAAAGAAGGTCGTATCCCATTGCACACTTTACGTGCCGATATCGATTATGCTTTATGCGAAGCACATACTACTTATGGCCGTATTGGTATTAAAGTATGGATTTGTAAAGGTGAGATTTATGGTAAACCTGAATTAGTACCTGCTTCAGGAATTGCTGCTAAATCAAAACAAGGCGGGGGAGGCCCACGTGGTAAAGGCCCTCGTAAAAGAAGATAATAGAATTAATAATTTTTAATAATATTTCAGATGTTACAGCCGAGAAAGACAAAGTTCAGGAAGATGCAAAAGGGAAAAATGAAGGGGAACGCCTATCGTGGTGATCAACTTGCATTTGGATCTTTTGGTATCAAAGCCCTTGAAGAAACTTGGATTACTGGACGACAAATAGAGGCAGCCCGTCAGGCCGTTACTCGTTTTATGAAACGTGAAGGTCAGATTTGGATTCGCATATTTCCGGATAAACCAATTACGAAAAAACCTGCAGAGGTTCGTATGGGTAAAGGTAAAGGTGCTCCCGAGCTATTTGTAGCTAGAGTATCTCCCGGAAGAATTCTTTTTGAAGCCGATGGTGTACCCTTGAACGTTGCTAAAGAAGCGATGCGCTTAGCTGCTCAAAAGCTTCCGATCAAAATGAAATTTGTTGTTAGAAGAGATTACGTTGAATAAGCAATTTTAAAAAAATGGAACAAGCAGTTATAAAAGAACTTTCAACACCGGATCTTATAGATCGTCTGGAAGAAGAAAAAAAACAGCTAACAAAGCTTAAACTGAATCATGCTGTGTCTCCTTTGGAAAATCCAAATAAGATTAAGGACTATCGTAAAACCATAGCCCGTATCAAAACTGAATTAACAAAAAGAGAATTAGAGCAGTAATCTGGAAAAACCAGATAACAATATTAAGCACTATGGAAAGAAACTTAAGAAAAGAGAGAATAGGATTGGTTGTCAGCGATAAAATG
>JAOZQX010000349.1 GCA_029931995.1 Bacteroidales bacterium | reverse complement strand
GAACCACTTTCACCCCAATTTTCGACCATCAGGGTTCATATTCAACTGGGTGTGTAACCATTGATCCAAGCAATCCTCATATTGTTTGGGTTGGCTCCGGTGAGAACGTTGGAGGTCGACATGTTGGTTATGGTGATGGAATTTATAAAAGCGAGGATGATGGAGCAACATGGAAAAATATGGGATTAAAAAATTCCGAACACATTTCCAAAATCATCGTTCATCCTACTAATTCAAATATCATTTGGCTTGCTGCTCAAGGACCTCAATGGTCTAAAGGTGGCGACCGTGGAATCTTTAAATCAACAGATGGTGGTAAAAATTGGAAGAAAACATTAGGTGATAATGAATGGACGGGTGCAACTGATATTGTTATCGACCCACGTAATCCTAAATTACTTTATGCAGCTACCTGGCAACATCATCGTAATATAGCCGGTGTAATGGACGGTGGCCCTAAGACAGGAATGTATCGTTCATTTAACGGAGGTGAGACTTGGGAAAAAATGACCAAAGGTTTACCAAAAGGAAGTATGGGTAAAATTGGAATGGATATTTCTCCTATCAACCCTGATGTTATATATGCTGTAATTGAGCTGGAGAAAAGATCGGGCGGTGTTTATAAAACTGTAAATAAAGGAGCAAGTTGGGCAAAACAATCCAATACCGTTTCGGGTGGAACCGGACCCCATTATTACCAAGAATTATATGCCAGTCCACATAAATTTGACAGAATTTACTTAGCCAATAATTCAATGTTGGTTTCTGAAGATGGAGGTAAAAACTTCAGACATTTAAATGCAAGTACTGTTCACGGTGACTATCATGCATTAACATTCCGTAAAGACGATCCGGATTATTTAATTGTTGGTACCGATGGTGGTGTTTATGAAACTTATGATTTGGAAAAAAACTGGCGTTATATGCAAAACCTACCGATAACTCAGTTTTATAAATTGGCTGTAGATGATGCCGAACCATTTTATAATATTTATGGTGGAACGCAAGATAATAGCACCCAAGGTGGTCCTTCACGTACCGATAAAAAAAGTGGAATTGATAACCGTGATTGGGAAATAGTTTTATTTGCCGATGGACACCAGCCAGCAACTGAGCCAGGAAACCCCGATATTGTTTATGCCGAATGGCAACAAGGAAATTTGGTTCGTACCGATCGTACCACTGGCGAAATAGTTCACATTCAACCTCAACCCGAAGAAGGTGAAACCTACGAAAGATTTAATTGGGATTCTCCAATATTGGTAAGCCCACATTCTCCAACCCGATTATATTTTGCTTCTCATAGAGTATGGAGATCAGATAACCGTGGTGATGAGTGGAAACCTATATCAGGCGATTTAACTAAAAATCAAAACCGTATTGAATTGGATTATATGGATAAAAAATGGAGTTATGATTCACATTGGGATTTTGATGCCATGTCGACTTACAACACCATTACGTCGCTCGCTGAATCTCCAATTCAGGAAGGCGTAATTTATGCCGGAACAGATGATGGATTGATTCAGGTAACTGAAGATGGAGGTTCAAACTGGAGATCAATTGCTGTAGGCAGTATTCCTGGTATCCCAGCTACTGCATTTGTTAATGATATAAAAGCAGATTTGTATGATGCAAGCACTGTTTATGTTGCATTTGACAATCATAAATATGGTGATTTTACACCTTATTTAGTGAAAAGCACAGACAAAGGTAAAAGTTGGGCTTCAATTAGAAGTAATCTTCCTGACAGAACCTTATTATGGAGAATTGTTCAGGATCATGAACAAAAAAATCTATTTTTCTTAGGTACCGAATTTGGAATATATTTTACCGTAGATGCAGGAAAACAATGGGTAAAATTAACAGGTGGTGTTCCAACCATTTCGTTCCGCGACTTACAAATTCAACGCCGCGAAAATGATCTAGTAGGTGCTTCATTTGGGCGTAGTTTCTTTGTATTTGACGATTATTCGGCATTACGCTATGTAAATGAAGAACAAATGAAAAAAGAAGCAACATTGTTTCCTACTCGTAAAGCATGGTGGTATCTTGAACGAGCTCCACTTGGAGGCGGAAATAGTTTTTTGGGCAGTTCTTATTTTTTAGCTCCAA
>JAOZQX010000348.1 GCA_029931995.1 Bacteroidales bacterium | reverse complement strand
CGGACTGCTTACATACAATAATAAGTTTTGGGGAGGCGTTACTTATAATGTTCAAACAACAGATGCACTTGCCATTTTATTAGGATTAAAAATCGAAGATTGGAGAATTGGCTATGCATATGATTTACCATTGTCTGCTATAAACCCACGAGGGAGTCATGAAATTATGGTAAATTATTGTTTTAAATTATCGTTAAAAAAGAAAAAAGATTCATATAGGAATACCCGTTTTTTATAAATTAGATGATTATTTTGCAATTTTTTTATAACATTGTGGACAATCTAGCGTAAAAGACTAAAAACTTAAGTTTAAGATGAAACGAGCAAGTTTTACAAATAAGATCAAAACTCATAGCTTGCGAGTTCCATCCGACATTTTTTTATTAAAATTTATTTGCGGATGAAAAAGGTACTGCTTTATTTTATTGTTGTTGTATTACTTGGAAGCTGTGGCTTGATTAAAGGCAAGAAAAGCGGAATGAGTGGCAACGGTGAATTAGTTGGTGTAAATAAGAAGTCGAAAGCTTTTTACCAACCCAATCCATATGGAATGGTTTTTATTCCCCAAGGGAGTTTTACTTTAGGTGCCAGCGATCAAGACATCACTTATGGAATGGTAAACGAACCTAAAACAATTTCGATTTCAGGTTTCTTTATGGATGAAACCGAAATTACCAATAATGAATATCGCCAGTTTGTTCACTGGGTACGAGATTCAATTGCACGGACAATTCTAGGAGAGATCATACCCGAAGAATTTCTCATTGAAGGAAATGAAAAAACCGGAGAGGTGTTTGATTCGCCTTATCTTAACTGGCGCAAACCAATCGAATGGAAAAGCGAAGATCAAGAAGTTAGAGATGCTCTAGAAGCAATGTATTTACCCGAACATGAACGTTATTTCCGCAAAAAACAAGTTGACACCCGTAAACTTAATTACGAATATTATTGGATTGATTTAAAAGCTGCTTCACGCAAAGATTTTAGCACTCAAGGAAATTACTTGGATGCAAGTTTGGCAAACCGCCCGCAGGGCTTAACAGACCGTTCGGTTTACGTCAGAAGAGAATCCATCAACGTTTATCCTGATACTTTAGCATGGATATATGATTACACCTATTCTTTTAATGATCCGCTAACTGAAAAATATTTCTGGCATCCGGCTTACGATCATTATCCTGTGGTAGGAGTTAATTGGAACCAGGCACGAGCATTTTGTGTTTGGAGAACCGAATTGCGGAATAATTATTTGGCGCGTAAAGGGCAGGAAGTAGTTTCCGAATTCCGTTTGCCTACCGAAGCCGAATGGGAATGGGCTGCTCGCGGTGGACACAGTTTAAACCCATATCCATGGGGTGGTCCTTACACTCGTAACGAGCTGGGTTGCTTTTTGGCAAACTTTAAACCTCTCCGTGGTAATTACATTGCCGACGGTGGTTTGCGTACTGTTATTGTTGCACATTACCCTCCAAACGATTATGGATTATTTGACATGTCTGGCAATGTTGCCGAATGGACCAATAGTGCATACGACCCATCTTCATATAATTTTAGTTGGGATATGAACCCCAATTATACTTACAATGCTCGTCCAGATGACCCACCAGCAATGAAACGAAAAGTAATTAGAGGAGGATCATGGAAAGATATTTCTCATTATCTGAAAGTCACAACGCGTACTTATGAATATCAAGATACCGCTAAAAGTTATATAGGTTTTCGCTGTATCCAACCCTATATGGGAAGAAATCCGAATGATAATCCCTCAAGGGCTTCGCATATTTATCGTTAATTAAAAATTTTCACAAATCAAATAAAGAAATAAATCATGGCAGATGAAGTAAAGGGTTTTAAAGCTAAAGGATATGTTTTTGTTAGATCAAAAACTTATAAGAAATTCATGGCACGATTATACGGATGGGGAGCTTCCGTTGTAATTTTAGGTGCATTATTTAAAATAAATCACTACCCTTATGCCGATGTAATGCTTCTAGTCGGCCTTGGCATGGAAGCTATCATTTTCTTCTTTTCTGCCTTCGAAAATCCTCACACTGATCCGGACTGGAGCATGGTTTATCCTGAATTAAAACCCTTTTACCATGGCGATGGCATTGGAAAAA
>JAOZQX010000053.1 GCA_029931995.1 Bacteroidales bacterium | reverse complement strand
TGGCAGATAATTTGCATACTGATATGCATGAATGTTTAGGTCATGCTGCCGGTCAATTATTACCGGGTACAGCTTCTGGTGCATTAAAAAATTATGGTTCAGCTGTTGAAGAAGCACGTGCCGAATTATTTGCACTTTATTATTTGTTGGATGATAAGATGGTTGAACTAGATATTCTTCCAAACTTAGATGCTGCAAAAATTCAATATTTGGGTTATATCCGAAATGGTGCGATGCAACAGTTTGCTCGTATTAAATTAGGTAACGATATTGAACAAGCTCATATGAGGTCACGTAAATTAATTGCTGAGTGGTGTATTGCAAAAGGAGCTGCTGATAAAGTAATTGAGAAAATAGTTAAAGAAGGTAAAACCTATTTTGTTGTAAACGATTATAATCGTTTAAGAGAGATGTTTGGTGAACTTCTAGCAGAAATTCAACGCATTACTTCAGAAGGTGATTTCGAGGCTGCTAAAGAAATAATTGAAACCTATGCCGTTAAAATTGATTATGATTTACATAAAGAGGTTTTGGATCGTTATGCAAAATTGAATATTGCTCCTTACGGAGGATTTTTAAATCCGGATTACGAACTTGTTTCTGAAAATGGAAAAGTCGTGGATGTGAAAGTTATTTATAAAGATGATTACACCGAACAGCATTTGTATTATTCAGATAAATTCTCATTCTTGCCAACATATAATTAAACTAAAAACCCTCGCTAAAAGCGAGGGGTTTTTTCTCCCTTTTACCGCAATTATTCCCGAACTGTTTTAACTATCAACACTTTGATGTTGATAAAATACAAAAGCAAAAACAAATAAGACTTGTTTAGCGTCTAATTTTATGATTGCGTAATTAGTTTTTAAATCAAAAAAACCTTTGGTTATGAAAATTGTAAAATATTTCCGGATCATACTTCTTTTATTTGTGTTAGTTTTTACTGTAAGCTCAGTTTATGGACAATACAGTAGAGCTGAATTTAATCCTTATTGGGAACTTGATTTTAATGGAGGTATGAGTACATTTTTTGGCGATCTAAAGCAAAATCTTATAATTCCTGAAAACAATGAAGTAAATGAGTGGAAATATGGGGGCGGTTTCATGTTTGGACGGCAGTTCTCTCCGGTTTTTGGATGGCGCGTTCAGTTTTTAACTGGCGAATTGCTTGGGAGTAGGAGAGTGTTGGATCGTTATTTTGAAAGCAATTATTATGAAGCAAATTTAAACACAACGATTAATTTAAATAACCTTCTTGGAAAGTATAATCCAAATCGCACCTTGAATTTTTATCTTGTGGCGGGAGTAGGTTTAACTAATTATAATTCAATTCTTTATCAACTTTCCGCAAATAATCAGCTTAGTTACCAGGGTTTTGGGAATGGTTCAGGAATTGGCGGAAGAGTTATCGAAGGAATTTTGGTAGGTGGAATGGGTGTTGATTTTAGATTAAGTGACCATATAAGCATTAAGCTTGAAACTGTTAATAGAGGAATGAATTCAGATTTGATGGATATTTGGCAAAGTGGATCAAAATATGATGTTTATAATTATACCTCATTTGGGATTGCCTTTAAATTGGGCAAAGGCAAGAAGAGAAAGTTAAATGAATCAGAGGTGATTGATCAAACACCTGTTGACGAAAAGCCTGTTCAAATTGAGGACAAAACTGTTGAAGAAAAAACTCAAGCAGAAACTCAAACTCAAACTGAATACAAGTACAAATCTGAGTCTGAGACTAAAGCTGAAACAAAGCCTAGGATTATTGTAGAGCCTATTGTAGAAGAAAAATCTACAGTTGTTGTGAAGCCAGAAGTTCCCGAGCCAGAGTACAGGGTTCAAATAAGGGCTAATTACCTGAAAAGACTTTCAGTTGGAGATTTGAGCGAAAAATATAATATTCCGACCAAAGAAATTAAAGAAGATACGCACAACGGTTACTATATTTACACTATTGGTTCGATGGACACTTATTATAAAGCGCGTGCACTTCGCGATAAGCTACGTTCTGTTAATAGGGTTTATGATGCTTTTGTAGTGGCTTTTAGCAAGGGTAAGCGATTGTATAAATTGCCTGAGTAAAATTTTAAAATAGTCCGTAATTTTATTTTAAGATTGGATAATCTATAAATATTTCAGCATAATTTTCATCATTTGAAGCATCTAAGGCCTCATCAAAATATACCGTTAATGGTGTTATCATATCGTTGCTTTGATCTAGGGTAAATGCTATTATGCGAACTATTAAGCCAGCGTTTAACATGCATTCATATACGGGAATATCAGCCTCTCCATTAGCATTTGTGGTTACTTCTCCTGTTTTTATGTGGCTCTCTGTATCTGATTGTCCGGTATATAAATGGATGCTCCAAACTACTAACTGGTTTGGAATAGGGTTGTTAGTTGAGAAATCGTTTACGGTTACGTGAACTCTTACATCAGTTCTTACACTCACAAGAGGCTCCGCATCCTTCCAGCTAAAACATGAGAAAAATGAAGATAAAACTACTAATATTAAGAAAGAATTAACAAGCGTTCTTAATGGATTTAATTTAATAAGCATGTAGTAATAGTTTAATGATATAAAGATAATATTAAATAATTATATGTCTCAACCATTCAAATAAAAACTAATTTTACTACCTTATATTTTTTATGTTGATGAAGAAGAAAATATTGTTTGTTATATTCATTGCAACTACTGGTTTGCTAAGTGGACATCATTACCCAAAGGATTTTTTTCGTTCACCAGTCGATTTTAAAATGACCTTATCCGGTAATTTTGGGGAGCTTCGCAAGAACCATTTTCATTCAGGCATAGATATTAAAACAGGTGGTGTAATTGGTAAAAAAATATATGCTGTTGCCGATGGCCATATTAGTCGTATAAAAGTTTCACCTAATGGATTTGGTAAAGCAATTTATATTAGGCATAACAATGGATACACCTCGGTATATGGCCATTTGAATCGCTTTAATGAGAATATTGCTAAATGGGTGAAATCTCAGCAATATGAGCGCGAATCTTTTGGGGTAGATTTGTACCCGACTGCCGATCAGTTTGTTTTTGAACAAGGTGAAATCATTGCCTTTTCGGGTAACTCAGGTGGTTCCGATGGACCACATCTTCATTTTGAGATAAGAGAAACCAAAACCGAGAAGCCCATAAATCCGCTTTTATTTGCTTTCGAAATTGAAGACCAAATTAGACCAAAAATCACCCGACTGAAAATATACCCTTTAAATGAACAGGCATTGATTAATGGCAAAAACAATGCTTTAGAGTTTAAAACGGAGGGTGGCGGACTGGCATATCGTTTAAAACAGAAAGAGACTATTAATGTTTCGGGTGAGATTGGTTTTGGTCTTATAAGCTATGATTTGTTAAATGATACTTACAATAAAAATGGCATTTATTCTATCGAACTTTTTATAGATTCAAACTTAATTTATTCTCATAAACTTGATAAATTTTCTTTTTCGGAAACTAAATATATTAATAGCCTGATTGATTACGCGCATTATATCGATCATAAGCAGCGTTATCAGCGTAGCTTGCTTGATGAAGGAAATCGCTTGAGTACGATTCAAACAACTCTTAACAACGGGAAGGTTCTTTTTAATGATTCTTTGAAGCACTCTTTGATTTATGAGATAAAGGATGCATATGGAAATACCTCTCGTTTAATGTGCGAGTTGCAATCGGATGCTACAGTAAAAACAGATACTATTGAAAAAAATATAGGTGAGAATTACTTCAAATTTGATGAGGAAAATTATTTTGAAAATGAAGATGTGAAATTAAAATTTAGAACTAAAACCTTTTACCAATCACTGAATTTTGAGTTCTCAAAAACCAATGCTGAAAAGGGAATGTATTCTGATGTGTGCAAAATACATAAGCCCCAAGTCCCGGTTCATCGACCTTTCCAATTAGAAATCAAAACAAAAAACATTTCTTATAATTTAATCTCTAAAGCATTGATTGTGAATATTGATAATGGCAAACCGAATCCTATTGGTGGTGTGATTAAGGATGGCTTTATAAAAGCATTTTCACGACAATTAGGAACATTCACTGTTATGCTCGACACCCTTGCTCCAGAAATTATTGCCTTGAATATTCATCAGGGAAAGAAAATCAATGGCTATAAAAAGATCAGTTTTAAGGTAACTGATGATTTATCGGGTATAAAATCATACCGTGGAACTTTAAACGGGGAGTGGATATTAATGGAGTTCGATCCTAAAAACGACCGACTTACTTATTTCATTGATGAGAGAATGAAAAGCGGAAAGAATACCATTAGCCTTGAAGTGCTTGATGATCGTGATAATAGCTCTACATTTAATGCAGATGTTTTTTATTAGAACACCTAGAGTTTAAACCATCCCATTGTAAAATGCTCTTTTCTGGATGTGCAATTGTCGGTGACAACTGAAAGAAAAAGTTCATTCTTCTTAATCTCAAAATTGTATTTCCCTTCCATGTTTTTGCAATATATTGAGCTTTTTTCTGCTAAAAATATAAGCTTGTTGTTTTCAAATTTAATAGTTCCTTTCACAAAATCTTTATCAATACCAGGAAAATCTAAGGTAAATTCACCATTTTCAGTAATCACTAATAAAGCCCCATTCATCTTACTTACCCATGTTTCGGCAGTTAGATGGAAAAAGTGTTTATCAATTATGGGTGTAATATCTTTTGGCTTCTCACTTAAAAATTCGATGGTTTTACTCTTAATCTGTTCCCATTGTTTCCCAAACCAAAAAGCATGTCCATTGCCATCGTACTCAAAAAGCTCTGCTTGTGTTAATTTATTTTTTAAGGCTTTGGCATGATAAAAATCAACAACCTTATCAACCCGACTATGAGTGATTAGAACTGGCACATCTACCGTTTTTGGAGAAAAGCTTTCTGCATATTTTATGTCGTTTTGCAGTCCATCCGTACGGGTACTTAATGGAGAAGTAAAATCATTGAATAAATAAAAAAGTTCTTTGTTCTTTTCATCCTTTGCCAGTTGAACAGCCATTTCTTTTGTTATTTTATGATCGTAAGTCGTAGCTCTTTCCAACATCTCCTGTATGAATTTTGTTACAAATAATTTGCTGCCTTTATAATTTGCCCAGCTAAAAATATCCTGCCAGGTGGGCGATAGCATTATATTGATTAGTTGCGAAAATTCTTTCATTTTTTCAAGAGGCGAGAAGTGCTTGCTGATGGCGCTATGCAAAATCAAACCATTGCATCGGGAAGAATATTTTGATGCAAATTCGATAGCTGAAGGGCCTCCTGCCGAAACTCCCATAATAAAAACCTTTTCGCTAATATTTAATTGATTTAGTAGCTCAGCATAAAGATCAGCCTGGTATTCAAAATCAGCATTTTCAGTTAAAGGCGTTTGTAAATATCCCGGGCGGGATGGACAAATAATTTGATATCCAGCTTCTGCAATTCCCCTAAAAAGTTCAATATTATCCGAACCCGTTCCGCCCATATGAGAAAGAATAATGATCGGACCGCTTCCAATACTTTTATATTCGATTGCTCCCATGGAGGTAAATACAATTTGGCTGTCCGATTGAGCAAGTGCCTCTTGTTTCGATTTCCAAGACTTAAAACTTAAGAAGGTCAAAATTAATATCAATAAGATAAAGAGAAATATTGAACGGATAATTTTGGTTTTATTTGATGTGTGTTTCCTGCTTTTCTTACGCTTGGAATTGTATTTGCGTTTTGCCATGATTATTTGGGTTATTTGATTACTAAGTTACATTTTTAATTATAAAAGTCTAAAAGTGTTGATTTAAAATAAACTGTATTTTTTGGCTATGAGATACATTTTTAGCTAATTGGGTGTCGAAAAAATAAATATCTTTGCGGCATGGAAGAAACGATTATAATTTTGGATTTTGGATCGCAGTACACACAGCTTATTGCTCGAAGAGTCAGAGAGTTAAATGTGTATTGCGAAATTCACCCGTTTAATAAAGTTCCTGAACTTGGAGTGCATGTGAAGGGTGTAATTTTATCAGGTAGCCCATATTCGGTTATGGATGATGATGCACCTAATCCTGATTTATCAGCCATAAAATCAAAATATCCTTTACTGGGAGTTTGTTATGGTGCCCAATTCATGGCAAAAGATAATGGTGGTAAACTGATGCGCTCAAAAATCAGGGAGTATGGTCGTGCCAATCTTTCATTTATAAATAATAATAGTGAATTATTAAAGGGAATGACACTGAATAGTCAGGTTTGGATGTCGCATGGCGATACCATTCTTGATGTTCCAAAGGATTTTGAAATTATTACCAGTACCGCCGATGTTGATATTGCCGGATATAAAGTTAAAGATGAATCTACTTATGGAATTCAATTTCATCCTGAGGTTTATCATACGGTAGAAGGGAAAAAACTGCTCCATAATTTTGTGATTGATATTTGTGCTTGTTCGGGTAGTTGGACGCCGGATTCGTTTATTGAAACTAAAATTGCTGAATTGAAAGCAAAACTTGGGGACGAAAAAGTTGTTCTCGGTCTTTCAGGTGGTGTCGATTCTTCGGTTGCTGCTGTATTGTTACATCGTGCCATTGGTGAGAATTTGTATTGCATTTTTGTTGATAACGGTTTGCTTCGGAAGTATGAATTTGAAAGTGTATTGAAGCAATACAAAGGCATGGGCTTAAATGTAAAAGGTGTGGATGCCAAAGATCGCTTTTTAGATAAGCTTTCTGGAGTTGTAGAACCTGAGAAAAAAAGAAAAATTATTGGTAATACTTTCATCGATGTTTTTGATGAAGAAGCACACAAAATACAGGATGTTAAATGGTTGGCGCAGGGTACAATTTATCCGGATGTTATTGAATCAATTTCGGTGAATGGACCATCAGCTACTATTAAATCGCATCATAACGTAGGTGGGTTGCCCGATTTTATGAAGCTAAAGATTGTAGAACCTTTAAATACCTTGTTTAAGGATGAGGTTCGCCGTATTGGAACAGCTCTTAAAATGCCTGTCGATATTTTAAAACGCCACCCTTTTCCAGGGCCTGGTCTTGGCATCCGAATTTTGGGTGATGTTACTCGCGAAAAAGTGAGAATACTGCAAGATGTAGATTATTTGTATATTAATGGATTGAAAGAGTATGGCTTGTATGATGATGTTTGGCAGGCCGGAGCGATTTTTTTGCCGGTTCAATCTGTGGGTGTGATGGGTGATGAAAGAACTTATGAAAATGTTGTAGCTCTTCGGGCTGTTGGTTCAGTGGATGGAATGACCGCTGATTGGTCGCATCTTCCGTACGAGTTCTTAGCAAAAATCTCTAGCGAGATCATAAATAAAGTGAAGGGTGTTAATCGTGTGGTTTATGATATTAGTTCAAAACCACCCGCAACAATTGAGTGGGAATAAGCAATTATTGTTATTAAAATTCGTTATTTATTCACCATGATTAAAAGCATGAAAAACAAATTTACTCTACTTTTTATATTTATTGTTACTATCAATCTTTCCGCATTATCGCAGGTTGATATAAAGAAATCTGAAGATATTCGAAGTTTTGATGGAAAAGAATATTACATCCATATAGTAGAAAAAGGACATACTTTGTATTCTTTATCAAGAGTTTATGAGATTCCAATAGATGAAATCATTTTTGAGAATCCTGCGGCAAAAACTCAATTATCTATCGGACAAATATTAAAATTTCCACTTAGTAGTCGTGATGTAGCTGTTGAGCAATCGTTAAGAAGTGATGGCGATGAATTCTTTTATCATGTTACGAAAAGGGGTGAAACCATGGAATACATCGCTAATATTTATTTGGTTTCGCGAGGCGATTTAAAGATTGCCAATCCTAATCTCCCCAGATTTTTAAAT
>JAOZQX010000052.1:7621-7892 GCA_029931995.1 Bacteroidales bacterium | reverse complement strand
AAAAATCTGCAGCCTCTGCTAACTCAAGTGCAATTAGCTTTTGTTTTGATTTTTACTAAATCCGACAAAATAGGTAAAAAAACCTTAGTGGATAATCTGGATGTTTATAAAGCCACTTTAAAAGAAAAATGGAGTGAACTCCCGCAATTAATCATGAGCTCCTCCAAATCTGGTTTGGGTAAAGAAGCAGTTCTTGAACTGGTAGAAAACACTAATCAATTATTCCAACTCGATCAGTAATTGACCTTTAATTACCTGAGTTCCTGCTTTT
>JAOZQX010000052.1:3499-7611 GCA_029931995.1 Bacteroidales bacterium | reverse complement strand
CTTTTACATTTATATTTTTAACAATCCCATCTTGTGGAGCTCGAATGATATTTTTCATTTTCATGGCCTCCAACGTTAATAAAGAATCTCCTGCCTTAACAGCTTTTCCTTTCTTTACAAAAACTTCAATAATAGCACCAGAGATAAAAGAATTTATCAATCGGAAATCAACTTCTTGATAAGGTTTTTTGTCTTTATATTTTTTTGTTAAAAGCGTTTTATATTTTACACCCTCAACAGTGAGCGAATCGTATTTAACTCTCGCTTTCTTAGCTTTTTTCTCTTTCATACCTAAGCTCTATTAAAATGGTGGAACTCCGTGTTTTTTATCCAAAGCTTCTTCCGTTTTATTCGCTGAAATTTCGAGCGCATGAATTAATTTCTTGCGAGTTTCAAAAGGCTCAATCACTGCATCAATATAACCATAAGCAGCAGCAACATAAGGATTTGCAAACTTAGTGCGATATTCATCCACTTTTTGTTTACGCATTTCATCAGGATTTTCGGCAGTAGCAATTTCTTTACGGAAAATAATATTGGCTGCTCCTTCAGGACCCATAACTGCAATCTCCGCTGTTGGCCAAGCCATAACAAAATCAGCTCTTAAATGATGCGAGCACATGGCAATATAACCACCACCATAAGCTTTACGCAAAATCAATGTGATTTTTGGCACCGTTGCCTCAGAGTATGCATACAAAACTTTAGCTCCGTGACGAATAACTCCAGCATGTTCCTGATCGATACCCGGCAAGTATCCCGGCAAGTCAACCAAGGTTACAATCGGTATATTAAAGGAATCGCAATAACGAATAAAACGGGCTGCTTTATCCGACGAATCAACATCCAATACTCCGGCTAAAACCAGTGGTTGGTTTGCCACAAAGGCTACTGTTTCTCCTTGCAAACGAGCATATCCAATTACAATATTAGCAGCAAATAATTCTTGAACTTCCAAGAACTCACTATCGTCGCTAATGGCTTTAATCACATCGCGAACATCGTAAGGAGTACTTGGATCAGTTGGGATGATAGATTCAATATTATAAGCTTTAGATTTAGGCTGCTTTTTGGGAAATGACATCGCCTTGCGTTTATTATTCCAAGGGATAAAGCTGATTAATTGTTTGATTTGATCAAAACACTCTTGCTCGCTCTCTGCATAAAAGTGTGCATTACCAGTGGTTTCTGCATGAACTTTTGCACCACCCAATTTTTCCATTGAAATTTCTTCGCCCAAAACGGTTTTTATTACCTCAGGACCTGTGATGAACATTTTAGAAATATTATCCACCACAAAAACAAAATCGGTAAGAGCCGGCGAGTAAACCGCCCCTCCGGCACAAGGGCCTAAAATAACCGAAATTTGAGGAATCATTCCGGAAGCTTTGGTGTTACGATAAAAAATTTCACCATATCCGGCTAAAGAGTTTACACCTTCCTGAATACGAGCTCCACCCGAATCATTAATTCCAATAATCGGAACTTTAAGTTTCATGGCATGATCCATGATTTTAGTGATTTTTTTTGCGTGCATCCAACCCAAAGAACCACCTGCTACCGTAAAATCTTGCGCGTAAATACAAACCGGCTTACTCATAATGGTACCTGTTCCGGTAATAACTCCATCGCCCGGAAGGTATTTTTTATCCATATCAAAATCTTTAGCAGCATGCTCCACAAAAAGGTCATATTCATGAAAAGATTTGGGATCCAAAATAGCGAGAATACGTTCGCGAGCCGTTAGTTTCCCAATGGCTTTCTGCTTCTCAATAGCTTTTGATCCACCACCCTTAAGGGCATCTTTCATTCGCATTTTGAGATCAATTGTCTTTTGTTTTAATGCCATATCTCTTATTTTTTGATAATCAATTCGTTAAAAACAAAAAGAGGGCTAAAGATTTTATTTGTTGGTACACATCAGATTTGATTACAACGCTTAAAAACTTTCCCTCAAAGCGCTGCAAAGTTAATTCATTTTAACTTAATTACAATTATTAAATTTAGGCAGGACATATTTTAGTTATGAATGATAAATTGAAAAACCAATTACGTCATTCAATTTATAACTCATAATTAATAACTTTGAGGTCATGAATATAGAAGAACTTAGAGAATACTGTTTATTTAAAAAGGGCGGAACTGAAAGTTTTCCGTTTGATGACGTAACGCTTGTTTTTAAAGTGATGAATAAGATGTTTGCTATAATAAGCTTGGATGGGGATTTGAGAATAAGTTTAAAATGTGACCCAGAGAAAGCAATTCAATTAAGAGAAAGATATCCAGAAGTACAAGCAGGTTATCATCTCAACAAAAAATTGTGGAATACTATAGAAATTGGCGGTAGTTTATCTGACACACTGATTAAAGAATTGATAGATCATTCCTATAATTTAATTGTTGTTTCGCTTCCGAAAAAACTAAAAACAGAGCTGGAAAATCTATGATTCTTTCTTCGCTTTTGGTTTGCGATTAAACATATCAAAAAGCAAATATCCCATTAAAGCACCCCACAAAGTACTCATCCACGGATTGGAGGTAATGGCACAACTACCCGTTGTACATCCTACTTTTATATAATAAATATACCCGCCTAAAGCTCCAAGGAATAAGCCCAAAATGCTTAGCAGTGGAAAGATGGTTAATGTTTTTTGTGAAATTGATTTTTGTTCTTTTTGCTCTTGTTTTTCCTCGTTCATCATTAATTAAATTAATATGCAAATATATATGTTTTTGCATATATGCCGTGTATACAAAATAATTTTAACAAAATTTTACAATTTGGTTTACTTGAATTTCACGACCGTAATTCCATCGCCACCAAATTCAATGCTTTGGTTTTTGTATAATTTAATTTCATCAACCGTGGAAAGATATTCGCGGATAATTTTTCGCAAAATGCCATCGCCTTTGCCGTGAAGAATATTCACGTCTTTTACATTTAAAAGAATGGCTTCATCAATATAGTTCCGTACTTCTGTCAAAGCTTCTTCACCTCTTTTCCCTCTAAGATCAATTGACATATTGAAATTCGCCATTTTTTCGTTGATCTCATTCATAATGGTGGAGTATCCTGAACGGCCTTTGCCGGATTCCTTTTTGACAAGTTTACGACTAACTTTCTGAAGTTTTTTTAGTTGTGTTCTGAATTGTATCGAGTTAAAAGAAACAAGCACATCTTTTCCCGAAATTTCAACAATCTCACCAATGGTTTCCTGACCACCAACCCTTACCATATCCCCAATTTTTACCGGACCATCTTCAACAATTTCAACTTCTTTCTTAAACTCAATCTTAGCCTTTTTCTTAGCTTTATTTTTAGCTTCAAGTTTCGACTCTTTTTTCAAGTTCTCCGATTTTTCTTTTAGCTTCGTTCGCAATTTTTTGGTCTTCTCTTTTTCTGCTCCAGATTCTCTAATTTCCTTAATCGTTCGCTCAATCAATTTATTCGAATCATCTAATAATGCTGTGGCTTCGCCTTTGGCTTTATTAATAATTTCACTTTTTGAGGACTCTGTTTTTTGGACTAATTCGTCATATTTCTCTGTAAGCTCTTTTAAAAACTCGTCGGCTATTTTAAGTTGCTCTTCTTTTTTCTGAATCTCCTGTTTATCAACCTCTAACTGCTGCAATTGCTGATCGAAATCCAATTGAGTTTTACCCGTTTTTTTAACTGCATTTTTTAAAATTATTTTCGGGAAACCAATATTTCGGGCAATCTCAAAAGCGAAAGAACTACCCGGCTTCCCAATCTTCAACTGATAAAGCGGTTTTATTTCTTTGGTGTCGAAAAGCATGGCTCCATTAATAATGCCTTCCTGATTATCAGCCAAAAGTTTAAGGTTAGCATAATGAGTAGTGATAACCCCAAATGCTCCTTTTTGATTAATCATTTCTAATGAAGACTCGGCAATGGCGCCTCCTAATTGAGGCTCGGTTCCGGTGCCAAATTCATCAATCAAAAACAGCGTATTTTCATCAGCATTTAACACAAAACAACTTGATAATTGATGAAATTTTCTTCTAGCATTCATTAGAGTCGGAGTTGCCAAAGAAAGTTTTTGTGTAGATGTAGCTTCATATATTTCTTTTACAATATTTAATCTATCTTA
>JAOZQX010000052.1:0-3489 GCA_029931995.1 Bacteroidales bacterium | reverse complement strand
ATTTGATGTTTAAAAGATGAGAACTATAGGTGCTCAAATCATTTTCCAACGATTGCTCATCGCCAATATCAATAAATATTTTTTCAAAAACTCCCGCTTCCGATACCTCATCCATAGCTGGAAGCAATCCACATTGAAGCATATATTGGTTCAAACCAAGCGTTTTTAAACATACTGATTTTCCTCCCGCATTGGGACCCGAAACAATCAATATCCGATCCTTCTTATCTAGCTTTAATGTTAGTGGAACAATCTCTCTTTTTTGCTCTTTGAGCGTTAAAAAAAGTAAGGGATGTTTTGCATTCACCCAATTCACCCAAGGCTTGTCGAACAAAATAGGTTTGTAAGCTTCAACATCCAACGCAAATCTTGCTTTAGCACGTATAAAATCTATTTGCCCCAACAAGCGATAAGCCGCAAAAAGGTCGTCTAATTGGGGGCGCAGAAAATTTGCAAATACGGTAAGAATTTTAATAATCTCGCGACGTTCAGCATTTTCCAACTCTCGAATTTCATTGTTGGCATCAAAAATTTCGGCAGGCTCAATAAAAACAGTTTGTCCGGTGGCCGATTCATCATGAATAAAACCTTTAAGTTTGCGTTTGTGGCTTGCTCCTACCGGAATAACCAAGCGGTTATTTCTGAGAGTAGGTTCAACATCTCCTTCGGTCCAACCCTCCTTTTTAGCCAATTTTAAAGATTTGCTGATTTGCCGATCAATGCTGGCATGTTTTTTAATCAGGGCATTTCTAATCTCTTTTAACTCCGCTGAAGCTGTATCTTTTATTTTCCCTTTATCATCAACAATGGCCTCAATACGTTTAATGATGGAAGCATCCAAATGAACATATGCAAGCAAGTCCTTGATCTCCGGAAATTGATCTTCCTCTGTTTTTTTAAAGAAATTAATGATATCAAGGATGGTAAATAAAGATGATTTAAAGTCGAAAAGAGAAGACAATTCAATGATAGTACCAGGGGTTTTGATTCGCCGTAGTTCAGGCGTTACGTCATAATAATCCTGAGAAGGAAAGCCCTCGGCAAAGGAAAGAATCTCCTTAAATTCGTTTACCTGATTCAATAATTTTTCAATCAAATCGGCTTGAGTAAGAAAACGAATTTTCTCGACATAGTTCTCGCCAAGCGTGCTCATGCAAAATTCTGCAAGCTGCTCACGAATGGTATCAAATCCAATCTTTTTCTCAAAATTCCTCGGGTAAATCATGGATGCAAAAATAAGACAAATATTAATGGTGATGAGTTATGATTTAATTTGATAATGAAATTGAGAAATAATGAACAAGAAACATTTCTAATTATTATTCATATTATCCTTTTTTAAATTGTGCATCAAAAAACGAGACTTTTTTCTGTTTTTGGTATTAAAGCATACAAGAACTACTTAAACACTACAAATATGGCTACAAATACCGCAATCAAACTCGAAATAGGTGCTCGCTATAGTAAGGAAGAAATCTTTGAATTAGGGATGAAACCATTACACATCCACGAAAAGGATTATGCGATATATAAAAAAGAGGCTGAAGTTTATTTCTTTGAAAAACTTAATAATAATCTATATCGCTTATACTGCAGCACAAATTAACAATTCTTTTATCTCATAAAATAAAACATGCAAAAACTAAAAATCACTAAAAGAGAAATTATTTTCTTCTTCCTTGGGTTTCTGACCTTTATAATTTTGGAAACTGTTTTAGATTGGGATGGCACAAAAAAAGGATTCATTGAAGGATGGGATGAAGGCGAGAATACGGCGGCTATTGAAAGTAATAACTAAAATAACTTTTCACTCACACTTCCTCATCTTTCCGGCTCCTCTTGTATAAGGCATATTTATATTACAAGTTGTTTTCACCAACTTTAACCTTTCCTTAACTATTCAATATGTAATATTTTCCGATTTTTGAAGTCTATATATAATAGTAGGAAAATATTTATCTGTTTTTCCAACTATTACATTTTTAAAGCGTCATTAAAATTAAAACACAAAGTCATAATTAAATAGCATCAACCTATGATTTTAAACCAAATCAAATTCGCGATCCGCAACATTACCAAAGATTTAGGTTACAGCCTAATTAATATTCTCGGATTAACCATTGGAATTAGCAGCACATTATTTCTGCTTATTTATATTTTTGATGAACTAAGTTTCGATAAATACCACGAAAACTACGAGCAGATTTATCGTGTTGTTTCTCATATTTCCGAAACAGATGATAGTTTTACATGGGTGGTGGCTCAAATTCCTTTTGCTCCCCAAGTTAAGCAAGATTATCCCGAAGTAGAAGACGCCATTCGTTTTCAGCGTGCTGGTAAGAGGTTATATGAGTACAATGATAAGAGGTTTTATGATTCGGATGTTTATTATGTAGATTCTACAGTTTTTGATGTCTTCACCTATCCCATGATTGAAGGCAATCCTAAAACAGCCTTAAACGAACCAAACTCCATTGTGCTCACTGAAAGCTTTGCAAAAAAACTTTTTGGAGATGAAGATCCTATGGGGCAAATGATTAAGCGTGAAACCAAAACTTTAAAAGTAACAGGAATTATTGAGGATGTCCCTGAAAATTCTCACCTCCGTTTTACAGCTCTAACATCGTGGACCACTGTTGAATCGCGCCAACAAAGCTGGGGAAGTTTCGGTTTATTTACTTATGTAAAATTGAAGGAAGGCACAGATGC
Organism: Bacteroidales bacterium; assembly: GCA_029931995.1. Taxonomy (GTDB): domain Bacteria; phylum Bacteroidota; class Bacteroidia; order Bacteroidales. The sequence goes on along the minus strand of JAOZQX010000052.1, from coordinate 780 downwards.
TGTTGCTTTTGACAAAAAACTTGAAGAAATGTTTGACAAATTTATGGCCGAAATTTTTGAGCAATATGGAGTATATATTGATTACGAACTACAGCCCATAAGCAAAATCCACCTTTACCCGATTGGGGAAGGAGATTCGGAAGCCAGTGGTGACATCCGTTTTGTTCAGATATTTTTTCTGATAGCCATTTTTATGTTGGTAATTGCGGGTATAAATTATATGAATTTAACTACCGCCCGTTCGGTAAAACGATCGCGTGAGGTAGGTATTCGAAAAGTAGCTGGTGCTCATCAGGGTATGCTCATTCGCCAATTTCTAACCGAGTCGGTAGTATTAACCATTGTAGCACTTATAATTAGTATTGGCTTGTGTTATTCTTTTCTTCCAAATTTCAATACAATTTCGGGCAAATCGCTCGATTTATCTTTTTTTAAAAATACTGCTTTTCTTATTTCCGTAGTATGTATAATTATTGTACTGGGGTTACTGAGTGGAACTTACCCTGCGTTTTTTCTCTCTCGATTTAAACCCATAAACGCACTCAAAGGGAAACAAACAAAAGGAAGTGCTCATGGACGGCTACGAAAAGCGCTGGTTATTTTACAATTTATAATTTCTTTAAGTATGATCATTAGCACGATGGTGGTTTATGAGCAACTTGATTATCTGAAAAATAAAGACATGGGCTTTAATAAAGATAATGTTGTGAGAGTAGTTTTAAATACTCCTGAACGAATGGAAAAACTTCCGGTTTTACGGAACGAATTTTTGGCTATATC
>JAOZQX010000347.1 GCA_029931995.1 Bacteroidales bacterium | reverse complement strand
TCATTTGTAAATTATATTTTACCATCTCAACACGAGAAAAGTACTGTTTATGCTTGCTTTGACGGACGTAAAAACAGCAGCGATTTCACTCCTTATTTAATTAAGAGTACTGATAAAGGAAAAACATGGACATCTATTGCAACCAATTTACCTTCAGGTACAGTTTATTGTATTCAGGAAGATCATGTAAATCCTAATATTTTATTTATAGGTACTGAATGGGGAGTTTGGACCACCATCGATGGTGGCAAAAAATGGGTGCAACTTAAAAAAGGAATTCCACCAATTCAGGTTAAAGATTTAACCATTCAACGTAGAGAAAACGATTTAGTAGTAGCTACTTTCGGTCGTGGTTTTTATGTCTTAGATAATTATTCTGCGTTAAGAGAATTGAGTGAGGATGTGACTAAAAAAGAGGCTCACATATTCGACATTAATGATGTGCTATTCTATTATCCTGCATCAAACATCAACTATCAAGGCGAAGTTCATTTCAGAACTCCGAATCCAAATCCTTCAGCCAAATTCGAATATTATATTAAAGACGGATTTGAAAGTCTGAAGCAAAAAAGGGTGAAAGCTCAAAAAGCAGCTTTGGAAGCAGGAAATACATATCCCTATCCTACTGAGGAAGAATTAATGGCCGAGGAAATGGAAATAAAACCAAGCTTAATTTTCACCATTTATGATAAAGATGATAATATCATGCGAAAGTTAAATTCTAATTTGAGTAAAGGCTACAACAGCATTGAATGGAACTTATCTTACATGAGCAATCGTGGGCCAAAAGTACCTCCTGGCGAATACAAACTTCGCATCGATAAAGTTAATAATGGCGAGTTTACGAGATTGGTTGAACCTACTGCATTTACTGTTAAATCTTTACCTAATGCACTGGGCACTCCAAACTATTCCTATAACTTTCAAATGTTAAAAAAGTTAAGTGATTTTAACACTCAGGTTAGTGTGGCACGTAAAAAAATTCAGAATATGAATACCCGACTAAAGGATATGAAAACTATTCTGGAAAAAACGCCTGTAGAAGCCAGTTTATTGGTTAATAAAATTGATGCTCTCCAAAAAGAAGTTGACGGAGTAGCCAAAATTATTATTGGTGGATTTGGTGCTAAAAATTCGGTTGCCAGCCGAATTATGTTTGCAATTTACACTGCACCGGCTGCGGAGGTAAATATCACGGGCACCCAAAAAGAGCAATTTGCCATTGCCAAAGAAGCTTACGAAGGACAAAAGGAAATCTTAGATAATTTATTTAATGTGAAAATTCCTGCTCTGGAGAAAGAATTTGAGGAAGCCGGAGGAGTATTGCATTCAAATAGTCCTACTACACGACGACGGTTTTTCGATAAATAATCTCGACAAATAAAAACAAAGGCAAGCCAATGGCTTGCCTTTGTTATAATCAAGTTTATTAAATGTTAAAATAAATAATATCAAAAAAACCTTTTATGAATTATGAACAAGGAACACCGATTAACGAATACTGATTTTTAAATATCCTTCTAATTTCTTAAATCGTTAATCCTTGTTCGATATTCAAATTTTATTTTTTAAGAAGAACTTACCGCCAGCTACATAGCTAAGCCTCGATTAATAAATCGCACCATTGGTTTCATCAGTTTAAAACGATCCATTAATAATTCAAAGAAGTTTTCGGATAAACATTGTTCAACACTAACTGATTCCAAAAAGCCATAAGATTTATATTTCAAGAGCTCAATATCAGGAAAATCAGCCGGAAAATCTTTCGGTGGGCGGATTAGTTTATCACCCGAAATTTCTTTAAAATATTTTAACACCTTCGGTTCATTAATAATGCTTTTGAACTCCTCAATATTGTAATAAACTTCTTTACGGATTTTCTTTAATTCGGGCGAAGGCGGCATATGAATCCCACCCGCAATAAAGCATTCGCCATTTTGCAAATGCAAATAATAACCCGCATTTCCTGACCGACGACCATTCTTAACCAAAAAGCCTCCAAAATTTAATTTATAAGGCGATTTATCTTTTGAGAAGCGAACATCCCGATAAATACGAAACATGCATTGCTTGGGCTCCAAACCTTTTATCTCTTCATCAAATAAAGAAACACCCTCGATCATATCTGCAACATACG
>JAOZQX010000051.1 GCA_029931995.1 Bacteroidales bacterium | reverse complement strand
ACAAATTGTCAGGACTGCAAAAAACAGATGGATGCGGGCATTATGCTCATCGCGAATTAAAAGCCACAAACCGTTAAAAGCGTAGCCAAAACTTTTGATTCTTTTTTTGAAGGAAAAATTTTCTTTGTTATCCATGATCTAGGATTTTGAGAACTTCATCATCAACCACAAATATAAATTATAAACGATGATTCCAATACCGGCTCCTAAAATGACACCACCCAAAACATCGCCGGGATAATGAACGCCGAGGTAAATGCGGCTGTAGGCTACAAAACTTGCCCATAGCATTAATAAAAGGGTGGAGTATCTATAATTCTCTCTAAAAAATAGACTCATAAAAGTTGCAATGGCAAATACATTGGTGGCGTGCGAAGAAACAAATCCATATTTTCCACCACAGTGGCCTTTTACCAAATGAACCATGCCATCCAGCAGGGGCTCATGACAAGGACGAAATCGTTTAAAAACATCTTTAAATAATTGTACCGAAGCCTGATCGCTCAGTGTAATTAATGCGGCAACAGCAATCATAACAAAAACGCCTTTCCAGCGAAGCTTAATAAAAACTAAAAGCAAAAGGAAAAGGTAAAGCGGAATCCAAATAAATTTATCACTGGCCCAATACATCACAAAATCGAAAAAGGAGTTGTGGGCTCCGTTTAAAACTAAAAATAGTTCTTGATCAAATTGAATAAGTTTTTCAATCATGTTTTTTAATTCGGGATTACGTCATCCTGAACTTAATTCAGGATCTCGAGTTGATATTGGGAAAGAGATGCTGAATTAAATTCAGCATGACGGTTTATTTTAATTCTTTCGGCTTCGACTACACTCAGCCTCCTTTAATCATTTAATTTTTTCCAGATGGAATCCTTTAATTCTTGAATTCCCATTCCAACCACCGACGAAATAAAAATAGTTTCCACATTGGGGATTTCTTTTTTCATCTCTGCAATTAACTCTTCATCCAGCATATCACATTTGGTGATAGCCAGCAAACGTTCTTTGTCCAACAATTCAGGATTATATTGTTTTAGCTCATTCAATAATATTGAATACTCTTTTCGGATATCTTCGCTGTCGGCCGGAACCATAAACAAGAGCATAGAGTTACGCTCAATGTGTCGAAGAAAACGTAGCCCGAGGCCTTTGCCTTCATGGGCACCTTCAATAATTCCCGGAATATCAGCAATCACAAACGAACGATTATCCCGATAGGAAACAATCCCCAAATTAGGACGCAGGGTCGTAAACGGATAATCTGCAATCTCAGGTTTAGCTGCCGAAACTACAGAAAGCAAGGTGGATTTTCCGGCATTTGGAAAACCAACCAAACCCACATCGGCCAACAACTTCAATTCGATAATTACCCATTCTTCGATGCTGTCTTCACCCGGTTGCGCATATTTGGGTGCTTGATTAGTGGAGGTTTTGAAATGTTCGTTGCCTAATCCACCACGTCCGCCTCTCACTAAAATATGGGTTTCACCATCTTCAGTTATTTCACATATTTGCTCGCCCGTTTCAGGATTTTTTGCAACCGAACCTAAAGGCACTTCAACAATGACATCTTTTCCATCGGCACCGTGACTACCACTGCCACTCCCTGCTTCGCCATGATCGGCTCGGATGTGTTTGGTGTAACGCAAATGCAGAAGGGTCCATAGTTGTGAACTTCCCTTTAGGATGATATGTCCACCACGTCCTCCATCGCCACCGTCGGGACCACCTTTGGGAATATATTTTTCCCTGCGGAAATGTGATGAACCTTTGCCACCACTACCCGACCGGCAATTTATTTTTACGTAATCAACGAAGTTTGAATGTCCCATTTTATTCTACTAAAGTATAAATTTCTGGCAGGTTACGGGCATAACCGTCATAATCCAAACCATAGCCAATAATAAAATCATTGGGTATTTTTATTCCAACATAATCAATGTGATAATCCTTTTGAAAAGCATCGGGTTTGAAAAGTAGCGTCGCAATTTTTACTTCTTCAGCCTCTAAATTTTTGAGAAGAGGAAGGGTGTGTGCCATGGTAATTCCTGTATCTATGATGTCTTCTACGATAACTACTGTTCGGCCTACTAAAACACGATCTAAGCCAATTAATTCGCGAACGGTATTGGTGGTTTGCGTTCCAACATAGGATGAAAGTTTCACAAATGACAACTCACATTCGAAATTAATTTTTTTCAATAGATCAGAAGCAAACATAAAAGCTCCGTTCAGAACTATTATAAAGAGAGGGTTTTTACCTGCCAAATCTTTATTCATGCGATTGGCAATTTTTTGAACAGCTGCCTCAATTTTATCAGCACGGATGCTCGGCGCAAATTTTTTATCCAGTACTTGTATCACTTCATTTGTTGTTTCCATGAAAATATTTTATGTGAGATGCTAAAAATTAAAAGTACAAAATTAAACTTTTTAGGAGATTGAATTATGAAGGTTTCATAATTAAGTTTTAAAGCGTAATTTTGCAGTGTAATTTTTAAATAAAAAACAATCAATTGATATGAAACCATTAGTAAGCATTATCATGGGTAGCACTTCCGACCTTTCGGTTATGGAAAAAGCAGCCAATTTTTTAAATGACTTGGAAATTCCATTTGAGTTGAATGCTCTTTCGGCACATCGTACACCTGAGCAAGTTGAGGTTTTTGCCAAAGGTGCTTACGATCGTGGAATTCGTGTAATTATTGCCGGCGCTGGAATGGCAGCACATTTGCCGGGCGTAATTGCTGCCATGACTCCACTTCCTGTGATTGGTGTTCCGATTAAAGCCAGCTTGGATGGTATGGATTCATTATTAGCCATCGTTCAAATGCCCCCGGGTATTCCTGTTGCAACGGTAGGAATTAATGGTGCTTTGAATGCAGGTATTTTAGCCACTCAAATTTTAGCTACCGACAATGAAAAAATATTTGCCAAAACTGTTGAGTATAAAGAAAACCTAAAAGGAAAAATTGTAAAAGCCAACGAAGAGCTTTCAAAAATTGAGTATAAATTTAAGGTGTAAATCCTTCTATCCTAAACCCACAATTAAAATTGTGGGTTTATCAAAAAATATTCTTAAAGGCAACCTATGGGTTGCTTTTTTCAGTTTTGTCAGAACTGAATTTTGTAACTAATGTATGGGAAAATGATGGTTAATCCGTAAGATTCCACAGAATTGGTTTTGTAATTAAATGCATACCCTAAAGATTCTTCTTGCATAAGCAAATTTTTTGCATGCAAAATAATAGACTGAGAATATTTAGATTTATTGATGGTGTAATTTACTGACAAATCAACATAATAAGATGTGGGCAGTTGCTTTTCAAAAATTTGTGTGTCATCATAAATTACATATTGAAACTGATTTGACCTGTCATAATTTACCGGAGACTGCCTTTTACCCCCTAAAATCGTAAACTTTGTATTTACACCAAAGATGTGGTTCTTCTTTGTTTGCCATTCTTTACCTGCTAAAACATTGAAAACAAAGTTTTGGTTGTATTTTGTATTTCTCTCAATTCCATCACCTCCCGTATATTTTGATTCGTAAACAGAAGCCGTTATCAGATAGTAAAATCCTTTCGACATAAACCTTTCGAGAGTTAAGTCAATCCCAATATTTCTACCAGTTCCATCATTGACTAATTGATTGGTAAAAAATGTTTCGCTTGTGAAATTTATCATTGAAAAAGAACTATCGGCAATAACTGGAACATCATACATCAATTGCAAATAGGGCTCGAGTTTTAAATGCGTATTGCTGTTTAATTTCAAATCATAACTCAAAACAAAATGATGAGATTTTGTGATTGCTAAATTGTCGTTTAAGGTTTCGAAACCTATATTTACAGGCACATTCATTCTATATATTCTGAGTGTTTCAATTTTACTATGTTTCCCGTAAGCAACACTGAGTTTCTGTCCTGGTTTTATTTTCCAGTTAATGCCAATTCTTGGTTCAACAATAAATTCATTATTCAGGTCAAAATATGTTAAATGAGCTCCTGCATTAACATTTAAATTTTCCCTTAAATAAAATTTAGATTGGGTGTAAAACTGATAACTATATGTTGAACCCTTACTATCAACAAAAAAATCAGCCACACTATTTTCAGCAACATTTGTATTGTTAGCCACCTTATAATCGTAGCCCAAGCGGTTAATTAAAAGACCTGTCTTGTTTGAATGCCTACTGTTAAATTTATGCTTTAAATAAGTACTAAACGATAGCTTTGATTCAATTTCATTTTGGTTTGTTACAGGAACCTCCTGCATATTCGTTTTGTAAAAAACGTTATTATTAGCATATTTCGTAGCAGAAAAAGACGCAGACGTAAACAGGAATGTTTTACTATTTAAAATTGCCTTGTTATTAAGCCCAAAGGCTGTCAAATCGTAGCCAATATTATATTTGAAACTTTCCATACTCGTCTCCCATTGGATAGGATCTTCCTCTAATTTATTGGCGATATCTCCTATGCCATTGATGCTCCACAATGTAAACACCCCCATTTTTTTTGTAGGAAAATTAAATTTAAATGACAGATCGGAATAGGTAGGAAGCCCCGTAATGTCCGGCATTAAAACTTGCAATAATCCAATGGTTGAATATCTGTAATTGATTAAATAGGAAGATCGTTTCTCTTTTCTAAACGGACCTTCTGCCGAAATATCAATACCTTGAGAGCCAACCTGAAATGCATATTCTCTTTTATCAGTATTACCTGTACGTAAATTCATATCAAACACTCCCGATAAAGCATTTCCATATTCAGCAGGAAAAGCACCCGTAAAAAAATCGGAGTTAGCTAACATATTATTGCTGAACATGGTGTTTACACCTCCACCTGAAAACATACCCGCCAAATGATTTGGGGCAGGAATTTCAACTCCTTCTAATCGCCAAAGAATACCTTTTGCTGCATTTCCCCGAATCACAATTTCATTATTATCGACCGTGCTAGGTGTTACACCGGCAAACATACTTGCCAAACGAGAAGGATCATCCATCCCACCTGCATAACGCTGAGCATCTTCAACAGAAAAAGTTCGCGCCGACACCGTAGCCATTTTATTGATAGCCTCCTCTTTTTTTAATTGAGCAGTTATTACCACCTCATTTAGTTGAGAAAAGGATTCTTTTAAGGGGATATTTAAAACAATTTCTTTCCCTGAGTTAACCAGTAATTCAGAAATATAATAAGGTTCGTAACCGATATAACTAATCTTTAATGACACCCTGCCAATAGGTATGCTTTCTAATCTATAATTTCCATCAATATCTGCTGATGTACCCACAATTGGATTAGAGCCAACAAGCATAATAGTGACTCCCGGCAAACCTATTTGGGTTTCACTATCTACAATCTTTCCTTTAATGATTTGGGTGAGCTGTTTGGGAAATACAGTATTTGTAAAGCAGAGCGCTAAAATTATAAATAGTACTTTTAAATAAACCTTCATCTTCAACATTTTAAATTAATTTTGCAAAACTAAGCCGAAGCCGATAAACCAACAATACTGATAAATCATTATAATATGAATGAAACAGAAAAAATACTGGCAAATTATTTTGAAGTACTAAATAGTCAGAAATTTATTGAAGCGGATCTAGATTATTCAATTTTAGATAAACATATTGAATTTCTTGAAAAGCTGAATGTAATTGAAAACAGTTCCATTTCTATCTTTGATTTACATCAAAAGAAGCATCTGTATTTATCATCCAGATTCGAAACTATTTTTGGGTTCAATATTCAAGATGCACACCGGGAGGGAAATAAATATTTTGATATGAAGGTTCATCCTCAAGATAATTTAGATGCGATGAAAATTGGTGCCTATTTCATGAAGATTATTTTGAAAATTCCAGTTGAGGAACGCAAAGATTATAAATTAATTAATGATTATCGGATTAAAGATAGAAACAACCAATATGTTAGAGTAATTGAACAATTTCAAACTCTTGAATTAGATAAACATGGAAACATTTGGCTGGCCTTATGTGTTATGGATGTATCGCCCAATCAGGATTTGAATTTGCCATTGCAAAACAAAGTAATTAATTTCAAAACCGGAGAATCCTTCCATTTTCCTAAAGACAAAAAGGAAATTGAATTATCGAAGAGAGAAAGAGAAATTCTTGGACTAATTTCAGAAGGCATGATAAGTAAAGAAATTGCCGACAGCTTGTTCATAAGTGTTCATACCGTAAATACACATCGGCAAAAAATCATTGAAAAACTAGGGGCTAAAAATTCTTACGAGGCAATTAGAAATGTCAAAAAATATAATTTGATCTGATGAAAATTTATGGAATGGGGTGATTATGTAAACATAGTCGCCCTTTTTTTGTGCCTTTTGATTATTTCTTATATTTGCTTTTCTATAAAAATGATAGTTTATGCCAAGTTTTGTAATCAATGAAAAGTGTGATGGCTGTAAGGCGCAAGACCGAACAGCATGCCAGTATATTTGTCCGAATGACTTGATGGTACTGGATAAAGAAAAAAACAAAGCCTATAACCGTGCGGTTGATATGTGCTGGGAGTGTTACAGTTGTGTAAAAATTTGTCCTACCCAAGCCATCGAAGTTAGAGGTTATGCTGATTTTATGCCATTGGGTGCGAGTGTACAACCCATGCGAAGTACGGATTCAATTATGTGGTCCGTCAAATTCAGAAATCAAAAAATTAAACGATTTAAATTCCCCATACGAACAACTCCCGAAGGAACGATAGAACCTGATGCCGGATTTTCTACAGGAACAGATGACTTGAATGATCCTCACTTGAGAACCGAACCGGATTCTTTAGGAACTGATCTTTACAAAAAATAATTAATCTCCTTTTTCATTTCGATTAAAAACATAGAATAATGAATATTGACAATTTTGAAACCGTACATATAGAAACTGATTTATTAATTCTTGGCGGAGGTATGGCTGCTTGTGGTGCAGCTTACGAAGCTTCTCATTGGGGCAAGAAAAACAATATGAAAGTTACCGTAGTTGATAAAGCTTCGATGGAAAGAAGTGGCGCTGTGGCAATGGGACTTTCAGCCATTAATTTATATTTAGGATTAAAAAATGGTAAGAATACCATTGAAGATTATGTGAAATATGTGAAGACTGACTTAATGGGAATTGCCCGCGATGATTTGGTCGCAAACATTGCCCGCCACGTTGATTCTTCCGTTCATCTTTTTGAGAAATGGGGTCTCCCGATCTGGAAAGATGATGATGGTAATTATGTAAATGAAGGTCGCTGGCAAATTATGATTCATGGCGAATCCTATAAAAATATTGTTTCGGAAGCTGCTAAAAATGCCCTGAAAGAATTAGGCGAAAATGGCGAATATTATGAGCGCATTTTTATCACCGAGCCTATCATGGATGGCGACCGCTGCGTAGGTGCTGCAGGTTTTAGTGTTCGCGAAAACAAATTTTATATTTTCAAAGCCAAGTCGGTATTGGATGTAATGGGTGGAGCGGTTCATGTTTTCCGTCCACGTTCGGTAGGCGAAGGATTGGGAAGATCATGGTATCCACCATTTAACTCAGGAGCGAGTGCTTACTTTACACTAAAAGCAGGTGCCGAAATGACTTGTCAGGAGGTTCGATTTGTTCCGGTTCGATTTAAAGATTCTTATGGCCCTGTTGGTGCATGGTTTCTTTTATTTAAATCGAAAGCAACCAATGCCAAAGGCGAAGATTATATGCAAACCCGTGCTGCTGAATTAGAAAAATGGGCACCTTATGGAACGGCTAAACCTACTCCGGCCAATCTGCGAAATTATCTTATGATGCAGGAAGTTGAAGAAGGTAATGGACCAATTTACATGAAAACTGATGAAGCGATTAAAGAATTGCTAGTAAATGTTACCGACGAAAAACAGTTAAAACGTAAAATGAAAGAAC
>JAOZQX010000050.1:2995-7929 GCA_029931995.1 Bacteroidales bacterium | reverse complement strand
TTCATCATTGTTTAAAAATTTGTTTGTTATTACTTAATTATGTTATAGTTAGCAGTATTTTACTACTGTTCCCTAAAATGGTGTGCAAAAATAGAAATATTTATTTGATTATCCCAATATTGGAGGGTGAAAAATGGAATCCCATGCTATTTTATTCCTTTTTGTTTTTTAAGCTTTGAATAATTTTCTTGCAAATAAATTTTGCTGCTTTTCCATTCCCGTAAAATGAGGGGTAATTGAGATCCTTTTTTGCTAAATAATACTCATAAGCTTTAAGTAATTTTGCAGGGTTGGCATCATACAAAATTGCGTTTCTATTATCTGTAATTTCTGTCCATTCGGTGCTTGAACGGGCAATTAAACAAGGCTTCTTTAAGAAAAACGATTCTTTCTGCAATCCTCCGGAATCAGTAATAACCATCTTGGACCTCCTGAGCAGATTTATTGTTTCGAGGTAGGAGAGAGGATCAAGAAGTTTAATCAAAGGATTGTTGTTGATTTTAAGATTTGGATCGAGATGCAATTTTAATTGTTTTTTTGTTCGGGGATGGAGGGGGATAATAATTTTAATTGAATGTAGTTTTGAGAGTTGGTCGAAGCCTTCAAAAATTTCATTTAATCGTTTCGGGTTATCTGTATTAAAATTTCGATGAATGGTAGCTAAGAGATAATTGTTCTTGTTTAAGTCAAATTTTTTCAAAATATCTGTGTGTTTTCCGAGTCTTTTTGAGGCATGCAATAGGCTGTCGTACATTACATCTCCTGAATTGAAAATACCCGCTTTACTCGAACAGAATGGATGTTTGTTTTGTACATCAAATCCTTCTTTTAATAAATTCTGGAATGCTTTTTCACTTGGAGTAAAAAGCAATGTGGAGGCATGGTCGCAAGTGTAGCGATTAAATTCTTCGGGCATTGAGTTATCATAAGATCGTAAACCTGCCTCAATATGAGCAATAGGAATTTGTGCGTTTGTTGCTGCATAAGTTCCGGACAAAGTAGTGTTCGTATCTCCATAAAGAAGAACTAAATCAGGATTCTCATTTTGAATGGCTAACTCAATATTGTTTTTCATCTGACTTAAATGGTCGGCCAAAGGATTTTTTTCTGAGTCAAATTGATATTTTGGTTTTGGAATTCCGAGTTCTTGAAAGAAATTTGCCGACATATTCGCGTCGTAATGCTGACCGGAATGAACAATAATCTCTTCAATCTCATCCGCAAAATAATTTGCAATGCAACGACTGATGGTCGCTGCTTTGATAAATTGAGGACGTGCTCCGACAACTGTCAGTATTTTTATCATATATAATTACAGCATGTTTTGGTCTGCAAAGCTAAAATAATTTTCATCTCCAATTATGATGTGATCCAAGACATTAATGTCCAACAATTCGCCACCTTCTTTAATTTTTTTTGTGAGTTTAATATCAGCTTCGCTGGGTTTTATATTACCTGAGGGGTGGTTGTGGCAAAGAATTATACCACTTGAATTATTTTCCAAACTGAGTTTAAAAATACGTTTTGGGTCAGCAACTGTACCCGAAACTCCACCATCGCTTATTTGGATTTTCTTAATAATTTTGTTAGCTCGATTCAGAAGTAAAATCCAAAAGCTCTCGTATTTGTAGTCTTCCATAATGCTTTGAAAAAGATCGAAAACATCTTTTGAACTACTGATTTTTTCTTTTTGCAGTACTTCTGCTCCTCTTCTTCGGCGTCCCAATTCCAGAGCTGCTATGATCGATAAAGCTTTGGCTTCTCCAATGCCATTGAATTTTAAAAGTTCATCAACCCTGAATTTTGATAATTCAATAAGGTTGTTGGAAGCTGTGTTGAGAATGTCTTTTGCCAAATCAACGGCCGATTTTTTTCGATCGCCCGAACGTAAAAGAATGGCAATAAGCTCGGCATCACTCAAGGCATTTTTTCCTTTGAGAAGTAATTTTTCACGCGGACGATCATCTTCAGCCCAGAATTTTATTGACTGCTTTTGGGGGTGGGAATCCATGATGTAAATTATTGGTTGCTAAAAGCTAAGGTAGTAAAAGTTTTGCGCAAAAAAAAGGCCTCTTTTAGAAGAGGCCTTTTAAATATATTAAGTTTTTTTTGCTTATAAAGAACTTGCCAATTTAGTCAATTTTGATTTAAGATTACCAGCTTTGTTTTTATGAATGATAGATTTTTTTGCAAGTTTATCAATCATCGAAACCAATTTTGGAAGTTTTTCAACTGCTTCAGTCTTGTCGGTAATAGCTCTGAATTTACGTATTGCATTACGCATTGTTTTTGCGTGATATCTGTTACGTAACCTTTTCGCATCGTTTGATCTGATTCTTTTTATCGCTGATTTATGATTAGCCATACGTTTATTTTTTTGCTTTTAATTTTAAACTTTAAATTTCGGGCTGCAAAGGTAAAAATAATTTTATTACAACAAAACAATTCTGTTATTATGTTTCGCGAAATTAATTAATTATTCATAACGAATTGCATCTACCGGATTACTTAAGGCTGCTTTTAGTGAATGGAAGCTTACCGTTGATAAGGCTACAAATAGTGTAGCTAAAAGCGCTATTGGGAAAATCCACCAATGTATATCAATATGGTAAGGATAATCTTCCAGCCATTTTGAAAGCAACAGCCATGCAAGAGGTATCGCAATTATATTTGAAATTATTACCAAAATAGTGAACTCACGGCTAAGTTTTCTTATAATTTGAGGAATTGAAGCACCTAAAACTTTTCGAATACCTATTTCTTTAAATCTTCGCTGAGTCATAAAAGCTGATAATCCAAATAGTCCAAGACAGGCAATGAAGATTGCAAGAACTGAAAAATAAATAGCAATTTTTTGTATGCGTTCTTCTGATTTATACATCTGATCAAATTTCTGATCCAAAAATGTATATCTGAACGGGAATTCTGGAGCAAATTCATTCCAAATACTTTCGATATATTCCAATGTTTCGTGAATGTTGTTTCCGGTAATCTTGATACTGCCCAGAAAATGCGTTCTGTCATCCAGACAAAGAGCCAAAGGAACTACTGGAGTGTGTAATGATTCCAAATGATAATCTTTAATTACGCCAACAATTTTGAAATCTTTAATCATAAAATAGGATTGATTGTATTCACGTGTTACAGTTTTTCCAACCGGTTCTTCCCATCCAATCTCTTTTGCCAGTGTCTCATTAATTACTACAAATTTTCTTTGTTCTGAATTAAGCTTCCAGTTTTCAATACTACCTTCTAAAATTTTAATATTATAGAGCTCGAAAAAGTCCGCATCTACTGAGCTTACTCGTGATTGAATTGCTTCATCGTCTTTCCAGGCAAATGTATTTGTATTTCGAGTATGACCGGGTATTCCATGCGAAAATGAAACCATAGCAACATTTGGATTTTGTAAGAGCTTTTCTTTAAAATCATCTTTCTGAGATCTTAACTTATCACCCGAAAGTCTAATATTTATAATATTTTCCTTTTTGAATCCAAGGTCTTTATTTTTTAAATAACTGATTTGTTGATTAACTACAACCGTTCCACTAATAAGGATTGCGGCAATGATGAATTGAAATGAGATCAATGCTTTTCTGAACATTCCAGCTGCTTTTCCACTTTTGTTTTCTCCTTTTAGAACAAGTATTGGATTGTAATAACTTAAATAAAAAGATGGGTATAGTCCGGATATTATGCCAATTAAAAGAGAGAAGATGACCAATAATAGTAGTCCCTGAAGTGAGAAAATTGAATCAAGACTTAAATCGGTTAAGGCAATATTATTAAATTCTGGTAGTAGAATCTGAAGCATTGTTAGAGCAATTAGCAATGCAAAAACACTAACCATCACCGATTCAATTAGAAATTGGGAGATAAGACTTGAGCGAGTCGAACCAACAACTTTTTTTATACCAACTTCTTTTGATCGAATGGCCGCCCGGGCTGTAGTGAGATTAATAAAGTTGATTCCCGCAATGAGGAGTATAAATATGGCAATGATTATAAATGCATTTACAACAGGTTTGTTTCCGTGCTTTACACCGGATTCAAATTGTGCTTCTTTGAAAAAGTAAATGTCTTCTAAAGAACGAAGAACAATAAATTCTTCAGTATCATCTTCACCTACAATTCTGGTTTGTTCATACTCTTTTAAAAAAGTAAAGATCTTAGTTCTGATAATATTTACATCAAATTCTTCATTAAATAAGAAATAGGTTAAATAATTAGATGAGCCAAGATCATTGGTGGTTCCTTCACCTTGAAATATATTATAACTGGTAACTGAGAAGTATGCTTCAGCCATGAGATGAGAATTTACAGGGTCTTTTATGACTCCATCAACACGCATGGTAACAGTATTGTTAACCCTTAACTCTTTATGATAAGCATCTTCATCGCCAAATAAACGTTTGGATAAGCTTTCTGTGAGTATAATAGTTAAAGGCTCTTTTAGCGAATTTTGAGCTGATCCACTTATGAAGTCTGCATCAAAAATTTCGAAAAATGTTGAGTCAACACCTTGTGTGTGCGGGGCTGTTATATTTTGAGCTTGTCTATCAGAATTAGGAGACTCATAACTAAACAACATGTTTCGAGTGTAGATTGCTCTTGTGATTTTCTCAATTTCCGGAATCTGCCCATTTAATATATGTGCAAATCCTGGTGGGATAACACACCAAGACCCAAATTCCATTCGGTGAATACGTTCAAAATTTGTGTTGTTTTTGTCATACGAATATTCGTTCCTAACGTATAAGGCGATGATAAGAAATAAAGCAATTCCTAAAGCCAACCCAAAAATATTTATTATTGAATAAATCTGTTGGCGGCGAATGTTTCTTAGTCCAAATTTCAGGAAGTATAATAACATAGTTTTTGTTTTTTATATAAGAGTGCAGGATATGTGCCAAGAGTTATAATGTCCAGTAAGA
>JAOZQX010000050.1:0-2985 GCA_029931995.1 Bacteroidales bacterium | reverse complement strand
AATTAAATGATAGACGAAATGATGTGTCATAATGATACGTTTTCCTGTGCCAAGTTGATACATTTTGTATATTCGTAAAAAATACAACAATGAATAAAAAAGTTTCAGGTAAGGTTTTGTTTGTCGATGATGATGTAGATGTTTTGCATACTGCCCGCATGATTTTAAAACCGTATTTCACAGAAGTTGTCGTGCTTACGGAGCCCGATAAGATTCCTGATCTTTTACTTGAGAATAATTTTGATGTTATTGTTTTGGACATGAATTTCTCTTTCGGACAAACCAGTGGAAAGGAAGGTTTGTTTTGGTTACGAAAGATTAAATCCATTGATCCGGAAGCTCATGTTTTGATGAATACTGCATACGGTGATATCCAGCTTGCCGTTGACGCGATGAAAGAAGGAGCGATTGATTTTTTGGTTAAACCTTGGGAACAGGAAAAGCTCTTAGCAACGGTTCAATCGGTGTATGAATTGAGTCAGACAAAAAAAGAAAATAGAAATCTAAACCAAATTAAAAATGCATTATCCTCTGATTTGGATCAGCCTTTTGGTGAACTAATCAGTAAATCAAAAAGCATGATTCCCGTTTTTGAAGCTATTGATAAAGTAGCTTTGACGGATGCAAATGTGTTGATTCTTGGAGAGAATGGAACAGGAAAGGAGTTGGTGGCTCGAAGTATTCATCGGAAATCAAATAGGCAGCAAGGAAATTTTATAAATGTAGATTTAGGTGCTATATCAGGAAGTCTTTTCGAATCAGAATTGTTCGGTCATAAAAAGGGAGCATTTACTGATGCCAGAGAAGAACGTCTTGGTAGATTCGAAATGGCTAATGGAGGCTCTCTGTTTTTAGACGAGATTGGAAACTTAAATCTGAATTTCCAATCAAAATTACTATCTGTTATCCAAAACAGGGAGGTGTTCAAAGTTGGATCAAGCCATGCATCCAAAATTGATATCCGTTTGATTTGTGCTACGAATAAACCTATTTATCAAATGTTGGCAAGCGATGAGTTCAGACAGGATTTATTGTATCGTATCAATACTGTTGAAATTAATCTTCCTCCATTAAGAAATCGCACAGAAGATATTCCTGCGCTTGCAAACCATTTCTTGCTTCTTTACACTAAAAAATACAACAAACAGAATCAACGGTTTTCTGAAATTGCAATCCGTAAAATGCAATTATATTCCTGGCCGGGTAATATTCGCGAACTGCAACATTTAGTCGAAAGAGCAGTTATTATGAATGAAGGAAGTCAAATTGAAGAGCATTCAATTATGTTAAATATTCCAGCTGAATCAGATGATTCGGCTAAAAATTTTCACATCAAAAATATTGAGAAGGAAGCGATTCAAAAAGCATTAAAAGCTGTGAACTGGAATATGACTGAGGCCGCTAAAATATTGGGTTATGGAAGAAGTACGTTATACCGAAAAATGAAAAAGTATGAACTTTAAACTATTTCGTTTCAAACTAATTATATATATTGTATTGATTGTTGCAAGCTCCTTTGCAACGATATATTTTGCTATAGCTTCACCATTTTGGTTATTGTCGGGTTGGGCATTTTTGTTTATAATTATTTTCTCAGTTTTATTAATCTTTGAGTCGGGAAAAAGCAAGCGAGAGCTCTGCAATTTTATATCATCCATTACTTTTGGAGAGTTTAAGAATACCTATCAATCTAAAAACAAAAATGATGACTTTGCTAAAGCATACGATGACCTGATTAGTGTTTATCGTAAGTTGAGATCCGATAAAGAACGAAATCATTTATACTTGCAAACCATTGTTGAGCATGTAAATGTTGCTTTGCTTTGTTTTGATGAAGATGACAATATTATGATTGTTAATGATGCTGCTAAGCAATTTTTTGGAAGAAGTTTTATTTTGAATATTGATGCTCTTCAGCGTTTTGATAAATCATTGGCTGAAATTATTCAGAGTGTTAAAGGTGGACAAAAAAGACTTTATAAGTTTAGTAAGCTGGGAAATACTTATAATATTTCGATTCATGCTACTGAATTTAAGCTCCAGAATAATCCTTATAAATTGGTTTCGATACAGGATGTTAAATTTGAGATGGAAGAGCAAGAGCTTGATTCATGGCGCAAACTGGTTCGGGTATTAACACACGAAATTATGAATACGGCTATCCCGATTTCTACTTTAGCAGGAGTTACTAATCAACTGCTTTTGGATGAGAAAGGTGAGGAGAAAGATTTGAATGCTTTAAATTTGGAAGACCAAATGGATTTGAGGCATAGTTTGAAAACCATTGAAAAACGAAGCAAGGGTATGGTCGAATTTGTAAGGGCAACAAAAAGTTACACAAATATGCCTACACCCAAATTTGAAACTATGAGTCTAATACAGATCATTGAAAATGTGACGAGTTTGCTGAAACCAGGTTTTGATGGTAAAGATATTAGGTTGGTTTTTGAGAAGGAGGAACAAATACCTGATTTGAAGTTAGATGTTAAACTAATTGAACAATTACTAATTAATATTATTAAAAACTCTATGGAAGCTCTTGAAAAGATTAAAGAGGGTAAGATTAATATTAGTTTGAGTAGTGCTAACAATAAGAATAAAATTGCGCTAGCAATCACAGATAATGGACCGGGTATTGACCCTGATGAGATGGAGAATATTTTTGTCCCATTCTACACAACCAAAAAAGAAGGATCAGGTATTGGACTAAGTTTGTCAAGACAAATCATGCGTTTGCACGGAGGTAGTATTCAGATATCTTCGGAAGTTGAAAAAGGGACGCAGGTTAAATTGATTTTTTAAATATTTATTTAAGATGAAAAGGAATAATGTTGGTGAGTTTTATGATGATATGAGTGCTGAATATTCAGCATTAATTCAGCGTTGTGTGCCTCGATATGATGAGATGTTGCAAATGCTTACGGATTATATTCCCGATAATTTAAACCCCAAAAGAATATTGGAGCTTGGATGTGGATCTGGCCT
>JAOZQX010000346.1 GCA_029931995.1 Bacteroidales bacterium | reverse complement strand
TGGTACACATTGCCCGCGATGCAGGTGAAAAAATCAACAGTATGTATCATGGCGAATTAATGTGCGATATGGATGTTCTAATTTCCGGAGCTATTCTTGCCGACGTAGGTAAATTATTAGAATATGTTTTAGATGAAAACGGAAAAGCCATTCAAGGTACCTATGGAAAATATTTACGTCATCCATTCTCAGGTGTTTCTTTAGCCGAAGAATGCGATGTTCCTGCTGAAGTTTGCCACATCATAGCAACTCATGCTGGTGAAGGAAATATGGTAAAAAGAACAACCGAAGCCTATGTTGTTCACCATGCCGATTTTATGACGTTTTTACCGTTTAAAGACAGATTGATCGTTAAATAATTGATTTATCATATGCGTCATTCCGAACTTGTTTCGGAATCTCAAAAAATCAAAACTAGATCCTGAATCAAGTTCAGGATGACGATCTTAAAATTTGAGAATATGAATCTAATAGAAAAAATTATAGCAAACCACTCAGAATACGATACCGTTAAACCCGGTGATATTGTGGATATTGAAATCGATGCCAGAGTAGCTCGTGATTTTGGTGGAGCAAATGTGGTTAAAAACATTTTAAACAATGGTTTAAAAGTAGATGATTCTACTAAAACCGTTTTTACTTTCGATTGTAATCCCGGTGGTTCTGATCAAAAATATGCTGCTAACCAGCATTTTTGTCGCCAGTGTGCCCGCGAAAACGATATCAAAGTATATGACGTTGACGCTGGTATTGGAACACATATTGCCATTGATAAAGGAATCATTCAACCGGGCGGAACCTTTGTTTCTACGGATTCTCACGCTAACATTATGGGAGCTATCGGAGCATTCGGACAAGGTATGGGCGATCAGGATATTGCTGCTGCCTGGGCCAAAGGATTTTCCTGGTTTAAAGTTCCTAAATCTGTAAAAATCAATCTAAACGGAAAAAGACCTGCGAAAATTGCAGCTAAAGATATCGTCCTAAACCTGTTAAATGTATTTGGTGCGAATAAACTTTTAGGTTATGCGGTTGAGGTTTATGGCGAAGAAGTTGAGAAACTGACTTTAGATGAGCGTATTACCATCTCTTCAATGGCTACTGAAATGGGAGCTATTATCGTTCTTTTCACTCCAAACGAAGCAATTGCTAAAGAGTTGGAAGAAAGAAGTGGTAAAAAGGTTAACATTCTTAAAGCTGATACTGATGCCGAATACGATAATGTATTTGATATTGACATTTCAACTTTTGTTCCGATGGTTGCAAAACCGGGCCATCCTCACGATGATACGGATTTGAATTCTGTAAAGAAAACAAAAATTGATTCAGCATTTATCGGAAGTTGTACCAACGGACGTATTGATGATCTTCGCATTGCTGCGGATATTTTAAAAAATCAAAAAGTAGCTCCTGGCGTTGTGCTTAAAATTGTTCCTTCAACAGATGAGATTTGGCAACAAGCCTTAAACGAAGGTTTGATTAAGATTTTTAAAGCTGCCGGAGCATTAGTTTCAAATGCAGGTTGTGCAGGTTGTGCAGCCGGGCAAGTTGGACAAAATGGACCGGAAGAAATTACCGTAAGTACGGGTAACCGTAACTTTTCAGGGAAACAAGGTAAAGGTGAAGTTTATTTAGCTTCTCCGGCTACTGTTGCAGCTTCTGCTGTTGCAGGTTTTCTGACCAGTCCTGATGATCTTCCTGCCGAAGCTGCCATCTTTACTAAGCAAGGTATTGTTTTAGGTGAAGCGCAAGAAAAAGAAGAAATTGGAGTTCGTCCAACGGAAGTTGAAGGCCGTATTTGGTTGATTGAGCAAGATGATATTGATACAGATATGATTTTCCACAATCGTTATTTAACCATTACGGATATCAACGAAATGGGTCAATATACTTTCGATAACCTTAAAGGTTATGAAGATTTTGCAAAAAGGGCAAAAGCGGGTGATATCGTGGTAACGTCTAAAAACTTTGGTGCAGGAAGTTCGCGTCAACAGGCGGTTGATTGTTTCAAAGCTTTAGGTGTTCAATGTATCATTGCTGAATCTTATGGAGCTATTTATGAGCGTAATGCCATCAATGCAGCATTCCCAATCTTAACCTACGACCCTGAAATGATCAAAGAAGTTGACTTGAAAGATGGTGACACCATCAAAGTGAATTTTGAG
>JAOZQX010000345.1 GCA_029931995.1 Bacteroidales bacterium | reverse complement strand
CGCCAAAGATAGCATTTAATATGAATAAATATGTTTACTCTTCCTCTATTCTTATAAAATCTATTGCTTTAACACCTGGGCTGATATTTACTTTAAGTGTATCAATAGTCGTATTTTTAGGAAACTCAAAATGCATAGGCCATACACGGTGTTCCACCGGATGATAAATGCCTAAATTATTCTCCCCTTGAACTAATAATGGGCATTCATAATCTAAAAGTTTAGTTCTTAAAGTGTCGTTTTTAAGCCAAATTTTCATGGAGCCATATCCATCGCTTATGAAATTTCCACATAAATTTTTGAGAGGAAGGCTTAAAACAGGCTCTTCAGTTTCTTCTTTATTTTTTTCCATGAACTGCTCATAGCGTTTTATCATTTCTTCTTTTTCTTGCTTATAGCGCTTATTCCAATTCGTTGGTTCTTTTCCGGTAAGTAAATCGTAAACATAGCGTTCGATAATGTATGTAGCTTTAGTTCCATTTAAATTTGCTAAAACCACTACGCCTAATTTTTCTTGAGGAAGCGTAGATACTTGCGAGCTAAAGCCATAAAGTACTCCTCCATGATGGACATGGAGTTGCCCACGGTAATGATCAATAAACCAACCAATACCATAACTAACATGTGAAAATTCTTTATGCCTTAATCTTGAGGGGACAACGATGTGAGGTGACTGAATATAATTTAGATTCCTTTGGCTAATAATTTGTAGGTCACGAATACGCCCATTATTTAAATTAAAGATTAACCATTTTGCTAAGTCTTTTACATTTGAGATAATACAACCGGCTGCTCCCAGAATATCTGCATTATGCAGATCCATTAATTCTGGTTCCTCTTCCCAAATAATGTAAGGAAAGGCATGATCTTTTTTATCATCTAAGTCGGCAATGGAAAATATAGTTTGATTCATTTCTAAGGGAGAAAGGAGTCGTTTCTTGAGCAGTTGTTCCCAGCTAATGTCCTCGATTTCACCCAACATGTCACCCACAATGGAATAAGTTTCGTTACAGTATTGAAAATGAGTGCGAAATTTTTTGTTTGGTTCAAAATATTGAAAAGCCTCTCTTACTTTTATTCTTTCGGATGGAGTATTTAAACTAAAAAATTTTTGACGTGGAATGCCGCTGCGATGAGTTAGTAAGTCCTTGATTGTGAGTTCTTCAGTCAAGTAGCTGTTATATGCTTTAAAATCAGGAAAGTAATTTATTAGTGGCGTTTCCCAACTAATTTTTTTTTCGTCATTTAGTATTGCTGCTAAAGTAGCGGTAAAAGCTTTGCTCGAAGATGCAATTGAAAATAATGTATTTGTGTTTACCTTCTGTTTTGTTTCTAAATTCTTATATCCGTAAGAGTTCTCAAAAATGACTTCCCCATCTTTAACGATTGCGATGGCTAAGCCAGGCACTTTCCAATCAGTCATAACCTTTTCAATAAAGGAGTCCAAGCTGTCCAGATTGTGTTTTTGTTGGCAAAATCCTATTTGAATACTTATTGCTAATACAAATAGAAATAAACTAATTTTTTTCATAAGTAAAATTTGGGATAATAGATTTTAATAAATATCTATTTTTTTTGCTTCAAATTTAGTGAAATCGCAATGGAATTAAAAACCTCTAAGTATATAGATTTAAATGTTTTGTCGAGAAAATTAATTAGCTGGCTCGTTTCAATGCAAGCCTAAAAATAACTACTACCATCCCAGCAGTGTGTGCAAAGTTTTTCTTTTGGCAATCCGATAGCTTCCACAAGGTCATCCAAGCGTTGGAATTTTAGCGAAGTGACATCCATTTTTTCCCTGATTTTTTCTACCATGGCTAAACATTTTGGCGAATCAGGATTGGCATATTCTTTTAAATCTTTGTCTTCTATACCTTCAATTTCTTTGATGGCTTTTCTGCCTGCCAAATCCAGTGTTGAGCGAGACGTGGAAAAATTCAAGAATTCACAAGGGAAGATCAAGGTAGGACAAGCAGGGCGAACATGCACCTCTTTAGCTCCACATTGTTTCAATATTTGAACATTATCCTGAAGTTGTGTTCCTCTTACAATAGAATCGTCTAACAAAGCCATTTTTTGGTTTTCAACCAAAGCCTTATTCGGGATTAGTTTCATTTTAGCAACTAAATTCCGCATTTCCTGATTTTGAGGCATAAAACTTCGAGGCCAAGTGGGCGT
>JAOZQX010000049.1 GCA_029931995.1 Bacteroidales bacterium | reverse complement strand
AAGGCCTTAGGGAACCTTTAAAATCGGTTCCTTCAATAAGCACAAAATCACATTGTGCTTCAAGCTTTTTATATTTATCCAAAATATTGCCGTACAAACTATCAATATCCCCGGCTTGTATCAAATCAAAAGCCTCGGTACTTGTAAGTCCATACATTGCATCATGCTCAAACGGAAGATCAAATCTCTTTGCCACCAAATCAATATCATGATCACGACCTTCATCAAGATGGATAATAGGTCTGAATAGCCCCACTCTACTTACATTACTAAGAAGGATATTCATAATTCCGAGAACAATCAAGGATTTCCCTGAATCAGTTTCGGCAGCAGCCAGATATAAATTTTTTGACATTAATCAATTCTATTTCTTATTTATTTTGGGCTGCAAAGATACAGATATCTATTAGATTAATTAGGCATTACAAGCATAATTATTACTGCAAACTTTTGTGTTAACATCTTTAATAAAAATATTGTTTTTCATTATTATTGTTGTATATTGCAACGGTTTTAATATACAACTTTAATATGGGTACAAAAACAGTAATCGAATTTAGGGAAAATTTACGGCATTTTGAACGTGAATTACAAAAGCAAAATACCTCTCAATGCTGCAATGGAGTTACTTTAGCTCAATGCCACACCTTGCTGGAGATATCAAAACACAGCGAGTTAACATTGAATCAGCTTTCGAAGGAATTAAATCTTGATAAAAGCACGGTTAGTCGAACTGTCGATGGTTTGGTTAATCTTGGACTCATAACTCGTACCATCCCAAAAGAAAACCGGAGAATTGTAAATCTTAACCTAACCGTACAAGGAAAAGAAGTCTGCGAGACGATTAATTCAAGAAATAATTTCTACTACTCACAAATTCTTCAAATACTACCTGAAAAAGAAATAATCAACTTTCTTTCCTCTTTTAAACTAATTGTAAATCAAATGATAAAACTAAATACCGATGATTAACAAAATTAAAAAAACAAAAAATATTTTTTTGAACGACAGCAACTGTACTCAAAGTGTTTTAACAGTTTTGGGAACAGATTATGGAATAAACAATGACATTGCCTATAAACTTTCTTCTGGACTTGGCGCCGGCCTAGGATATCAGGGTAAAACCTGTGGGGCAGTTTTAAGTGCATACATGATTTTGGGTCTTGAGTTTGGAAACCTGATTCCTGAGGACACAAAATCTAAACAAATAATACGCAAAGCCACAGAGCTTTTTAATGAGAAATTTATTAAACGTCACGGAAGTAATGATTGCTCAACTTTGTTGAAATATGATATTGGCAAAGCTGATGAACATCAAAAAGCAAAGGAAAAGAATTTATTTGATGAACTATGTCCTCAGTTTGTTCAAAGCAGTATTGAAATTGTTAAGGAAGTAAAAAAAGAAATAAAAGATACCGGAAGCTTATGGTATTTTGATGAAGTCTCCGATGACTGGGACAGTATGCGACAAGGCTTCTTTTCCGAAAACATTCGTACTAAGGCTTTCGCGAAAGCAGGACTAAAATCAGGAAGCGTTGTAGCTGATATTGGCGCAGGAACCGGATTTATTACAGAAGGTTTATTAGATAAAAACGTAGAAATTAAAACAATAGATCAATCGCAAGCCATGATTGATGTGATGAAAAAGAAATTTAAAGATTCTGATAATATAGAATATTTCGTTGGTGATTCCGATCATCTGCCTTTGAAAGAAAACTCAGTAGATTTTGCTTTTTGCAATATGTATCTCCACCATGTGAATGCCCCCCAAAAGGCAATCAATGAGATTTACCGAATACTCAAGCCCGGCGGAAAACTAATCATCACAGACATAGATAAGCACGATGATAAATTTCTAATACTTGAGCAATACGACCGTTGGCTTGGCTTTGACCGGAATGATATAAAAAAACACTTTGAGCAAGCCGGGTTTAAAAACACTGAAGTGGATTGTTTGGATGAGGATTGTTGTACTTCATCAAAATGTGATTGCAGCGATGAAGCTCAAATCGACATATTTATCGCCTGCGGCATAAAATAAAAATTCTTAGCCCTACCTTAAACTATATCCTTTATATTTACTTTATAAAACAGCCTCACTCAACTGATGGCTGTTTTAATATTTTCTTAACATTCCGATAATCTCTACGTAACATCTTCATTGTTCTTTTGTATCGTAGAAATTAAAATAATTAAAAATTTACAAATCAATTAAAACAAAAAATGAAAAAACTTAGCATTACTTTAGTCTTAGCATTCATTCTGGGAAATTTATCATTCGCTCAAAGCGATGAAGAATTTAATCCTGGCGGAAAAACTTCGGTTAAAATCTTTTCGAATTTCAACACTACGTTTTCTGATAGAGAAAGTCAAAGTGTATTTGAGATTAAACGTGCATATTTCGGATATAACTACAATTTCAGTAAAAACTTCTCAGGTAAAATCACATTGGATGTAGGTAATCCAGGTGTAGGAGGATTGCAAATGACAGCTTATCTTAAAAATGCAATGATGACCTATAAAAACAATGGATTAACCATAAACTTTGGTTTAATTGGCTTGCTTCAGTTTAAGGCTCAGGAAAAAAACTGGGGATATCGTTACATCTATAAATCATTTCAGGATGAACATAAATTTGGTTCAAGTGCTGACTTGGGTGTAAACATCGCATACAAAGTTGATAAACATTTAAGTTTTGACTTAACGATAGCCAATGGTGAAGGATACAAGAAAATTGCTTCAGATTCTTCGTTAAGATATGGTTTTGGAGTAAGCATAAATCCTGTTAAAGAACTAACCTTAAGAGGATATTATGACTTCATCAAGAAAGATGAAGCAAACCAACAATCATGGTCATTTTTTGCCGGTTATAAAGCAAAAGATTTTACGCTTGGTGCAGAATATAACAGACAATTAAATCACAAACACCACGATGGTGAAAATTTGAGTGGATTTTCAGCTTATGCAACTTATAAAGTAAACAGCAGATTCAAAGTATTTGGAAGATATGATGATTTAAGTTCAGTTGAAGATGATTGGAATATCGAAAAAGACGGAAGCACTATCATTGCCGGATTTGAATATGCTCCGGTAAAAGGAATCAAAATTTCTCCAAATTATCAAGGATGGAATCCAAAAGATAATTCAAAAAAATATATGACCGGAATATTTATGAATTTGGAAATCAAAATCTAAATAGGTCAACATAACATCAAAACAAAAGAACAATGAAAAATTTAACAATCCTATTAATTGCCATATTCATGATCACATCATGTGGCAATACAGAACAAAAAGCTGACAGTTCATCTTCTGGTAAAAAAGTTGCTTTGACTGCAGCAGGTGCTACATTCCCTTTACCTTATTACAATTTGGTATTCAAAAACTACACTAAAACACAAGGAACACTGGTTACTTATGGCGGCATTGGTTCCGGTGGTGGAATCCGTAGCTTAAAAGACCGTGTTGTTGACTTTGGTGCAACAGATGCTTTCTTAAGTGATAAAAAAGCAGCTGATATGCCTGCCAAGGTTATTCATATTCCTACCTGTTTAGGGGCTGTTGTTGTTGCTTACAATCTTCCCGGACTTGAAGAAATAAAACTTTCAAACGAATTATTGGAAGCTATTTTTATGGGAGAAATCACCAACTGGAGTGATGCTAAAATTAAAGCTGAAAATCCGGGGGCTAATTTCCCAACTTTAGATATCACCTTTGTACATCGTTCGGATGGTAGTGGAACCACTTATATCTTCAGCGATTATATGAGTAAAATCAGTTCAAAATGGGAAACTGAAGTAGGTCGTGGAAAATCATTAAAATGGCCTGTAGGTATGGGAGCAAAAGGAAACCCCGGAGTAGCCGGAACCATCAAACAAACTATCGGTGCAATCGGTTATATTGGATCTGAATATGCATTTGCGCAAAAAATACCTTATGCAAAAATCAAAAACAGCTCAGGCAATTTTATCGAGCCCAGTATTGAATCCATCAGTGCTTCTGCAAATGTGGAAATACCTGCAGATACACGTGTAATGCTTACCAACTCTTCCGATCCTTATGCATACCCTATTAGCGGGTTTACCTGGATCATTCTTTATAAAGAACAGAGTTATAACGGACGCTCGTTAGCACAAGCTGAAGGAACTGTAAACTTCTTAAATTGGTTAATAGACAAGGAAGCACAGGCTATTGCTCCTCTGGTTCATTATGCTCCACTTCCAAAAAAAGCAGTAGAAAGAGCTAAAGAGATTTTAAAATCGACAACCTATAGCGGAAGACCAATTCTTAAACAATAAGCAAGTTCCGAGTTAAGAATGAACAGTGAAAAAATAAGCAAAGGGGTTTTACTATTTGCCTCTTTTATTATCCTCATAATTACAACAGGGATGGTTTTCTCACTCGTGAGCGGATCCATTCCTGTCTTTAATGAATATGGATTTAAATTTATCTTTTCATCCGCCTGGAATCCTACCGAAGGAAGAGAAGAATACGGAGCCTTATCCTTTATTGCAGGCACCGTCATCACTTCCATTTTTGCATTAATTATTTGCATCCCTTTGGCTTTTGCAACATCCCTCTTTATTGGAGAATATTTTAGAGGAAAATGGTTTGCAAAAGGCTTAGGAACAATGATTGACTTACTTGCAGGTGTTCCTTCCATAGTTTATGGCTTGTGGGGATTTTATGTTTTACGACCCTTTATTGTAGATTTAGGATTAAGCACACAAGGTTACGGAATATTTACTTCTGGACTGATTTTAGCCATTATGATTATCCCCTATGCAACTTCCATAAGTACCGAAATCATTTCAATGGTTCCCAACGATTTAAAAGAAGCAGCCTATTCATTAGGCTCAACGAAATTAGAAGTTATATTTAATGTGATCGTCCCAACCGCCCGCTCCGGAATTTTTGCCAGTTTTATTTTGGCATTCGGACGAGCCCTGGGAGAAACTATGGCCATCACCATGCTGATTGGTAATACAAATGCTATCCCAAAAGGATTATTCGATACAGGCAATACGATGGCCTCTGTTATAGCCAATCAGTTTGGAGAAGCTGATGGACTGAAACTAAGCGCATTGATTGCAATAGGCTTATTACTCTTTGTAATAACTGCCTTAATCAATGCCGCCGGAAAATTTATCATTAAGAAATTCGCATAAATTATGATGCTGGTAATAATTAATAACTCTGGAGAAAGCAACTATCGTTCAAAGAAGAATAAACTCTTCCTCGGACTGGTTATACTTTTATCCTTACTTACCATTTCTCCTGTTGTTTTAATTATTTATAAACTCATAGCAAAGGGAATTCATCAAATCAATTTAAGTTTCTTTACCGAAACTGCACCCGACACCCTCGCAGCCATGACTGCCATAAACAATGGGGAGATTATTCCCGGCGGAATTTTAAATGGCATTACGGGAACCTTATTCATGGTCACCCTAGCATCCTTCATGGCTATTCCTATCGGGATAATGATTGGAATTTTTCTTTATGAAAACACCGAGAAAAAATATGCAGCGATCATAAGAGATATCTCTGACATTATGCAGGGAATACCCTCCATCGTTTTGGGACTCATAGCCTACCTATGGATAGTTAAAAATGTAACCAATGGATTTTCAGCACTAGCCGGTGCAGTAGCGCTGACAATTATGATGCTTCCGCTAATCATTCGTTCAACGGAAGAAACCCTAAAAATGATTCCTCAAAGCATTAAAGAAGCCGGATTTGCACTGGGTGTCCCCTATCACAAAGTAATGCTACGAGTGTTAATACCTAGTAGTTTGAGCGGATTATTAACCGGAATACTTTTAGCAATTTCAAGAGTCTTGGGCGAAACAGCCCCCCTACTCCTAACCGCTTTAGGTAGCCCGATCGTAAATTTAAATATTGATAAGCCTACATCGGCTGTGCCTTTACTAATCTGGGATTTTTATAATGATCCCAATATGGTTGATTTAATTTGGAGCTCATCCCTGTTTTTAATGGGCTTTGTACTGACTTTAAATCTTATTTCTAAACGCATTGCAGCCAAAAGAACATAAAAATGATTACACATAATTTAAACATAGAAAAACCTGTACTAAGCATTAAAGAGCTTTCGGTGGCTTACGAAAAAGGCGGAAAACATGCCGTTGACAACGTAAATGCTGACATCAAACGAAATGCGATTACAGCCATTATGGGTCCTTCGGGATGTGGAAAAAGCACCTTACTTCGTGCATTCAACCGCATGCATGATTTATATTCCAATATCGAGACTAAAGGAAAGATATTTTTGAATGGTAAGGATATTGATAATATTTCCACCATTACTTTACGCCGCAGGGTTGGAATGGTTTTTCAACGCCCCAATCCCTTCCCTACCATGAGTATCTACGATAATGTAATTGCCGGATATAAATTGAATGGCATACGTCTTAAAAAACAACAAAAAGATGATATCGTTGAAGAATCCTTAACCGATGTAGTTTTATGGAATGAAGTAAAAGATTCTTTATTCAAAAAAGGAACATTCTTATCAGGTGGCCAGCAACAACGCCTATGCATAGCCCGCGCCTTGGCTTTTCAGCCTGATGTAATTTTACTGGACGAACCAACATCTGCCCTTGATCCGGTGGCAACATCTAAAGTGGAAGATTTGTTGGTTAAACTCAAACAGAAATACAGTATTGTTTTGGTAACACATAATATGTCGCAAGCCGCACGTATTTCTGACAACTCAATGTTTATGTACTTGGGCGATTTGGTTGAATACGACCGAACTAAAAACATGTTCACAAACCCAAAAGATAAACGTACCGAAGAATACTTAACAGGAAAATTTGGTTAAAATCTTAAATTTGTATTATGACTTCAAATAAGGACCATGCAATTGAGAAAATACTGAAAAGCTTTGAGGACTTTGCAAACCTCACTCTGGAGCAATTAGATTTGCTCGAAAGCTTGATAAGTTCTGATAACCCCAATGACCCATCAGATATCCTTGCTAAGATAAGAGCAAACGAGGAAGAGATGGATAATTACGAGGTCAGGATCAGTGAGCGAATTATCAATACCATTGCCTTGTACAAACCTGTTGCTTCCGATATCCGTAAAGTAATGGCCTGTTATCGCATGATTATTAATATGGAGCGTATCGGTGATTTGGTAATGAATATTGTTTACAAACTTCGGAAGATGAAAGACCCGAAAATTTTTCAACGATCTTCTGAGCTTATAGATAAGATGCTTATTCAAAGTAAAGATATGGTTAACAAAGCATTATTATCCTTTACCAATAATGATAAGGAATATGCCATTTGGACCATCAAAAATGATGAAGTTGTGGATGAACTAAATCGTGAATTATTAAAGAAATCCATTGTAAAAGGTGATTTATGTAACGAAACAGAGGAAATGCTTTTAAGCTTTATCGATATAAAAAGCATACTTTCAGGTATTGAGCGCATAGCCGACCATGCCACAAACATTGCCGAAGCATCCATTTACTCAATGGAAGGAACAGACATTCGTCATCAGGACATTGAAGAAAATGACTAAATTTATAGACGCCTAATAAGTCAAAACATGAGCGAAGACAAATACAAGATTTTAGTTATTGACGATGAAGAAGACCTCTGCGAGATTCTTCAGTTTAATTTAGATGGCGAAGGTTTTAAAACCGATGTCGCCTTCTCCGCCGAAGATGCCTTAAAATTAGATTTATCAGAATATAATCTGATTTTACTTGATGTCATGATGGGGAAAATGTCGGGTTTTAAACTTGCCGAAAAAATCAGAAAAGAGCTTAAAATCAAGATTCCGATTATATTTATCACAGCTAAATCAGCTGAAAACGATTTACTTACAGGCTTCAATTTAGGTGGCGATGATTATATCACCAAACCCTTTTCTATTAAAGAAGTGGTTGCAAGAGTTCGAGCTGTTATTTCCCGTTCTGACTCTTATCTAGCCTCCGAATCTTCAATAATTGAAATTGAAAATCTGGTATTGGATATTGAAAAACGTTCACTGAAAGTCGATGGTAAAGAAATTGAACTTACCCGCAAGGAGTTTGAAATTTTAAAACTCTTACTTCAAAACCAGGGGAAACCTTTTACACGCGAAGAAATTTTAAATAGGGTGTGGAAAAATGAGT
>JAOZQX010000344.1 GCA_029931995.1 Bacteroidales bacterium | reverse complement strand
ATTGCAAACAATTTTAAATCAAAAACCGGATTTATAAAAATTTTCTCTCGTCGTATAAACAACACTAAAAATATAACTGATAATCCAATTGCAAGCCAAATAAATGGAGAGCTATAACCAAAACGATTAATCATATTTAAGCCATAAATCAACCCGGCCAAAAACATAAAACTATAGATCGCACCTCCATAATCTGTTGGATTTAATGCATGCGTATTTCTCTCAAATGATTTCACCCTCAATAGTATGAGAACTCCTAAAACGCTTAATGGGAAATTAATAAGAAAGACCCAATTCCAACTA
This sequence comes from Bacteroidales bacterium, assembly GCA_029931995.1. Classification (GTDB taxonomy): domain Bacteria; phylum Bacteroidota; class Bacteroidia; order Bacteroidales. The sequence continues at coordinate 1,892 of JAOZQX010000344.1, read as the reverse complement.
AAGCTCGACACTAAGAATCCTCCAAGAACAGGCCCCATTCCAATGCCAATTCCCGTACAAGCCATCCAAATTCCATATGCCGTTTGTCGTTTATTTTCAGGCAAAAATTGTCGAATAAAAGCTGGACCAACAACATATAAAAGAGACTCTCCTATTCCTTGAAAAAATCGAATAATTAATAAAACTTCAAAACTCTTTGTAAAAAAACAAGCAAAAGTCCCCACCGTGAAAATTAAAAACCCAATCAATAAAACTCTTTTCGTACCCCAAACTTCTGTTAATTTACCGGCAATAAGGGCAAAACTACTTGCACTTAACATAGAGATCATAATAAGCCAACTAACTTGAGACATATCCAGATCAAAGTGTTTACTAATTGTAGGTAAGGCAATATTCACTGAGGTAAGATCCATCAAAACAATGACTGCCGCAAGATAGCTTGCATAAAGTGTATACTTTGTGCTTGAAGAGTCAGTTTGTTTTAAGTTAGGCATTTCTTAAAATTGATTTCAAATTCAAAACTACAGAATTTATCAATAAAAGAAGCAGTGGTAATTGAAGTGCTTATTCAAAAAAGTATTAGAGAATGATTTGGAGAGCAAGAGCGCTATCTATCTCGCCCTGTTTTTATAATAGGTTGACTTTTTTTTATCATCCAAACGTGCGTATATATTACCGAGGTATTGTGCATATATTTTTTCCGGCTTGATATTATATAAGCTCTCAAAGTAGCCTAATGATTTTTTAAAATCGGCAGTTACAACATCCAACGCTTTTAAAAGTTTTACATATTGACTTCTTGTTTTTTTATTTTCGTAAGCCTTGGTTTCCTGCTGATAGCGGCTTTCTGCTTTCCAAAAGTATTTCTCAGCTATACGCTCTAATGCCGTAATATTATTAGCATCTAATTTAAAAAGTTTTTCAGCTAATCCATCCGATTTTTTCTCATTTTTCAAAGCAATATTTACTTTTAAATAAACATCCATCAGTTGACTATTATTTTCGGCTTCAAGCCCAAAACCACTCCACAAGTCCTCGGCAAGAATCCAGTTTTCACTTTCAAGGCAGGTTTCAAACAAACGTAACTTAGCAGCATTTATATCCTTCCCTGAAGGATACTTGGCAATATAATTTTCAATAACAATAATTTCTTTCGACAGGTTATCAATTTTCCTGTAGCAGGCAGCTTGCATAATAAGCATCTCGCCAGTTTCAACTTTCAAATTTGCAGCTTTCTCAAAATAGGATATTGCCTTATTTGTATTTTCGAGCTTAAAAGCAGCTTCACCGGCTTTTCTATAAATTTCACCACTAATAGTTTTCCCCTTCAATTCAATCTCTTGAATATTATTCTCAAAATAATTTAACGCTTCATTATACTGACCCATAGCCATATAATGCTCACCTGTCCTTATATTTGTTGGTGCTTTTTGAGTTGTTGAACAAGATGCTAAAAACACAATAAGCAGCAACATTAAAAAAATATTTCTTTTCATCATTATCGTTAATTTATTAAGGGCGCAAAAATAACAATTATCTATCGAAATGGAAATTTATTATTGTTAATAATAACAAAAGAAGAGAATAAATTGAGCCCTATCTTTTGTTGTAAAATAAATGTAAATCATATTAAAATAATTAGTAATTTTGCCGAGTTTTTCTGAAAGCTTAAAAAATTGATTTTATTTTATTGTAAATGAATAGCTTAGAAAACATCTAATTTAGTTAATACTATTACGTTTTATATATCACTCAATCAAAAACAATGACTTTAAACAAACTCAGAAACATCGGAATTGCTGCACATATTGATGCAGGTAAAACAACGATGACAGAAAGAATTCTATATTTTACAGGAGCTAGCCGAAAAATGGGTGAAGTTCATGATGGGC
>JAOZQX010000343.1 GCA_029931995.1 Bacteroidales bacterium | reverse complement strand
GATCATCTAAATCGCCAAAATACATACAGTTTGTTGGACAAACTGAAACACAAGCGGGCTTCTCCCCTTTCTCTACCCTATGTATACAAAATGTACATTTATCCACATAGCCATCGGGATGCGAATAACGTGCATCATAAGGACAAGATTCGATACATGCACCACAACCAATACATTCATTATGGGTTACGGTAACAATACCACCTGCTTCGTAATGACTTGCTCCAGTAGGGCAACAACGTACACATGGTGAATTATCACAATGATTACAGCGCTCCGAACGAATCTCTAGTTCCAAATTAGGATACGTTCCATCCATCGCTTCAACAACCCAATCACGGCAATAGCCTTGAGGAACATTATTTTCCGTTTGGCAAGCAACTACACAGTCGCTACACCCGACACACTTTTTAGTGTCAATAGCCATTGCATACCTCATGATTTAATCTCCTTTCCAGGATCTTCAGTGAGAAAAGTCACGAAATTACCTCTCATTCCAGTACCTCCCATAATTGGATCCATCATAACATTAGTAATCAATTCCGAATCGCTAGCACCACGACCATAAGCTTTTTTAAGTCTTTTGTTAATGTGTCCAAATCCATGAACCATATAAACCGAATCCCACCTGATTCTTTCAGTAACCCTTACTTTTATTGGGAAAGTAGAAGTTTTACCATCCTGATTTTTCAGCCACACATATTGATCTTTTTTTAGATCCCATAATTTTGCTACTTTGGGATTTACCCATAGCGCATTTTCATTCATAAGATCAGTCAAATTCGAATTATTGGCTGTACGGCTAAAAGTATGCATCGGAGCCCTACCGTAATTCAAGCGATAATACCCTTGTGGAGGTTCGGGATGATGAGTATACTTGGGCATAGGATCAAATTCTTCCATTTGAAGCTCTGTGGAATAAAGTTCGATTTTTTTCGTATTCGTAGGAAACTCATAATCAATCAAATTTTCTAACGGATAAAGATCATCATATTCACGATTAAATTTTTTCACTCCAATACGCTTCATTTCTTCTAAAGAAGACCCTACTTCTTTCAACTGCCAATCCAGCATTTCTTCAATATTATTCCATTTAAAATAATCATCAAGATCCAATCTTTTACCTAATTGTTTAGCAATCCACCAATTGGGTTTTGAATTATACTTTGGCTCAGCTGCCGGCATACGTAAAGCAATATAAGGTTCACGATGTGGTGAAGAACGTATCGCATCATATCGTTCAAGATACGTACATTCAGGAAGTACTACATCCGCATATCCGGTTATATCCATCGGCATAGTGTCAACAACAACCAAAAAATCGAGATTATTTATCGCCTCTAATGTCTTTTTCTGATCAGGCAATGAGGCCATAAGATTTGTGCCATACACAATCCACCCCCGTAATTGACAACTCAAATCAGGATTTGGAATGGTGGCATCACAAATGCCTGTCGATAATACTTCTGAAACCAAATTATATTTACCGGGTGGATAAGCATCTTTCCAAGATTTTTTTGGCTTGGGATAGGGCGGATGCGGATATTTTGGTAAATATGCTTTTTCAGGAAAATAAAATCCTCCTCTTCGACCCCACGAACCCAGTAATGCATTCAAAATAGCAATCGCTCTTGAGCGTTGAGTATCATCTCCATACCAAGTGACATGACGACCCGGATGAACGATCACAGAAGGTGAAGCTGCAGCCATTTCATGAGCAGTTTTTCTGATAATATCTGGTTTAATGGTTGTGATACTATAAGCCCATTCAGGGGTTTTATTCTTCACATAAGCTTTCAGTTCTTCAAAGCCAAAAGCATATTTTTCAACATAAGACTTATCATAAAGTTCTTCATGTATAATTACATGAATCCATGCTAATAATAAGGCAATATCAGTTGCAGGCTTGATAGGCAACCAGTATTTTGAATGAGAAGCAGCCGTACTAAATCTAGGGTCAACGGTAATAATAGTAGCCCCACGATCAATAGCTTCCGACATTTCCTGTATCTGTCCATTGTGCATATTTTCACCAATATGAGATCCAATCAAAACCAGACATTTTGTATCCCTAATATCTGTTCTTTCTGGTGAATGTACATCTTCGCCAAATGTGGCAGTAAAAGCTACCTCACGAGGCCCCCTACATTGAGCAAACGAAGGAGCAGTAATATTTGGTGAACCATATGCCTTAATAAGATGACCCATCATAGATT
>JAOZQX010000048.1 GCA_029931995.1 Bacteroidales bacterium | reverse complement strand
GGTTAAAAAAAGGAGTGCAACCTTAAGGTTGCACTCCTTTTTTTAACGTCATTCTGAACTTGTTTCAGAATCTATATTGTTTTGAGATACTGAACTAAATTCAGCATGACGTTTTCTTACTCAAACGCAAGAATTGATTTCTTGATAATTTCAAGTGCTTCCATTAATTGCTCTTCGGTAATAATTAAAGGAGGAGCAAAACGAATGATATGACCGTGGGTTGGTTTTGCTAGCAGACCGTTATCAGCCATTTTTACACAAACATCCCAAGCCTCTTTACCATTCGTAGGTTTAATGATAACAGCATTTAATAAACCTTTTCCTCTAACCAATTCAATCATATCCGAATCAATTTTACGAAGTTCATCGCGGAAAATTTTACCTAAGCGCTCAGCATTTTCAGCCAATCTTTCTTCTTTAACAACTTCTAGGGAAGCAACTGCAACACGACCTGCAATTGGATTTCCACCGAAAGTACTTCCATGCTCACCCGGTTTAATACACATCATAACTTCATCGTCGCAAAGAACAGCAGAAACAGGGAATACACCACCTGATAATGCTTTACCTAAAATCAAAACATCGGGGCGAACATCCTCGTGCTCAACCGCTAATAACTTACCGGTACGGGCAATACCTGTTTGTACCTCATCAGCAATGAAAAGTACATTTTTGGCTTTACATAGTTCGTAAGCTTTTTTCAAATATCCTTCATCCGGAACAAAAACACCAGCTTCACCTTGAATAGGTTCAACAAGGAAACCTGCGACATTAGGATCTTCTAATTCTTTTATAAGGGCATCTAAATTGTTATAAGGAATGGTAACAAAACCCGGGGTAAACGGACCAAAATTATTTCTGGCATCCGGATCGGTCGACATAGAAACGATGGTTATCGTTCTTCCATGAAAGTTGTTTTCGCAAACAATAATTTTTGCCATATCTGCGGCAATACCTTTTTTCTCGTAGGCCCATTTACGGCAAACTTTCAGCGCGGTTTCGTCGGCTTCGGCGCCGGTATTCATGGGTAATACTTTATCATAACCAAAATATTCGGTTATATATTTTTCGTAAGAACCTAATTGGTCATTGTAAAATGCACGGGACGTCAACGTAAGAGTACGAGCCTGGTCAACCATGGCATCAACAATTTTAGGATGGCAGTGGCCTTGATTTACAGCGGAATAGGCTGAAAGAAAATCGAAATACTTTTTCCCTTCAACATCCCAAACAAAAGCACCTTCGCCTTTTGATAACACTACTGGCAATGGATGATAATTATGAGCACCATACTTATCTTCCATTTCAATGGCCATTTTTGAAGTCAATTTTGTCATCTTAAATAATTGATTTGTGGTTATTAATATAAAAATTTCAAGGCAAAGGTATAATATTTAATTGTTAGAAAAAAAACAATTCGGCGAGCTTTTTTCTTATTTTTGAGTTTGATTTAACCTGTAAAAATAAAATATCATGGCACTTAAATACGACGAAGAATTACGCGCAAAAACCCTGAATAAAATTGCTCAAAAAATGATGGTTGCTGCCCGCACTGCCCCTAAAGGCCGTGGGTTGGATTATATGTCTATAGCTTTGGCCGAACGCGAGGATATTGAAAAAATTGCAAAGCGGATGGTTGAAATTGATAAAGAAATGGATTTTCCGGCTTTTAGTCGCGATGCAAAAAATTTATTGAAAGCCGATGCGATGATAATTTTAGGCAGCAAAATTAAATCTGTTGGGCTTAAAAAATGTGGCATGTGTGGTTATAAAAATTGTGCCGAAAAAGATAAACACCCCGATCATCCGTGTACTTTTAATACCACCGATTTGGGAATTGCTGTTGGCTCTGCCGTAAGTGTGGCAATGGACAATCGTGTGGATAACCGTATTTTTTACACCGCCGGACAAGCCATTCTGGATTTGAATTTATTAGGAGAGGAAGTTAAAATTGTTTTTGCCATTCCTTTGTCTTCAGGTTCGAAGAATATTTTCTTTGATAGAGGATAGATTGATGTGCTGATGTTTTGATTTGCAGATATGCTAATTTGATGTTAGCTTTTTCAGCAGTATAAGATTGATTTTTCATTTCGATATTTTTCCTTGTAATCTATAACATATAATATTATATTTGTAACCATTGTGTAAGGTTGTGTAATATGGTTATGAAAAATTATTTATTAATTGGTGATGCTTCAGAGTTTGTTGGAAAAAGTAGAGAAACTCTAAGAAGATGGGATAATACAGGAATATTACCTGCTGTTCGAGAGCCCATATCTGGTTATAGAACATATAAAAAAGAGAATTTGCAGATGTTTTTAGGTGACTTGATAGATAGTGAAATAAATGATGAAGTTTCAAACTTTGTGAAGCCAGAGAATAATTATTCAGTTGTAGAATTGTTTGCTGGTGCAGGTGGTTTAGCTATTGGTCTAGAGCAAGCTGGTTTGAGTTGTGTTGCATTAAATGAGATTGATAAATGGGCTTGTCAAACTTTACGTGAAAACAGGCCAAACTGGAAAGTTTTAGAAGGAGATGTTAAATTATTTGATTTTTCTGAATATAAGAATAAAGTTGATGTTGTTACTGGAGGGTTTCCATGTCAAGCTTTTAGTTATGCAGGAAAAAAATTAGGATTAAATGATGCTCGCGGCACATTGTTTTATGAATTTGCACGGGTTGTAAAAGAAGTGAGTCCTCCGATATGTATCGGTGAAAATGTCCGTGGCCTATTAAGTCACGAAAATGGAGAAACCATAAAAGGTATGATATCAATTTTAGATGAAATTGGCTATAATGTTGTACCTGTTCAAGTGCTTAAGGCTGTCAACTTTAATGTTCCACAGAAACGCGAACGTATTATACTAGTTGGGATACGTAAGGATATTGATTTAGATTTTGAATATCCTAAACCTTACAGAAAAATATACAATTTAAAAGATGCTTTGAAAAAAGGAGAACTTTTTAATTGTGATGTTCCTAAGTCTGGAGGATCAAAATACCCCCAATATAAAAAAGATGTATTAGACTTAATTCCACAAAAAGGTTATTGGAGGGATCTTCCAATAGATATCCAAAAGGAATATATGGGTGGTAGTTTTTATTTAGGTGGTGGAAAAACTGGCATGGCAAGAAGAATTGGATGGGATGAACCATGTTTAACACTTACTTGTAGCCCTGCACAGAAACAAACAGAAAGATGTCATCCTGAAGAAACCCGACCTTTTACTGTTCGTGAATATGCCCGAATACAAACTTTTCCAGATAAGTGGAAATTCGTTGGTTCAATTGCACAACAATACAAACAAATTGGTAATGCAGTTCCTGTAAATTTGGGTAAGGAAGTTGGTTATTCAATAGTGAAGTTTTTGAATGCATACTATAGTTCTTCAAAACCTAAATAGTATTTATAGTTTTCAAAAGTTATCTGATCAAAAATTTCTCGTTTAGATTTTATTGTCTCTATTTTGATTTCAGAAAGAGCTGAGTTTTCATTAATTGATTTCTCTTTTTCAATTGTTTTCAAGTAATCTTCAATTGCCTTAGGAAGAGCTTTATATAGTTGAAATAATGCATCGTCTTTCCCCGATAATAATGCATAAAATTGGTCACCAGAAATTTTATATACTCTACTATGACTATATTCTTTGCCATTTATCTCTCCAGCCCATTTTTCATTAAAGCTATTCTTTGCAAAAATTTGCACCCAAAAACATTTTGATTTCTTATAAGTATCAGCATAATGAGCTAGCTTCTGAAATAAACTTTCCGCAGAACTACTATTCATAGTGTTATGCTTATTTTTTATATCAGCAAATAATGTATTGTCAATTGATTTTATATCATAACCACTTAAATTCCCACTTTCAAATCCTTTGATGCCACCTAGAATTTGTTCATGAAACGTTCCAATAGAATTATTGATTGACTTGTCAATTTGCCTTAGAATCTCTGCTTCAATAATACCTTCTTCCTTAATTTTATTGAATTTAGAATCAAATGTGAGTTTTATTGTATCAACCTTATTCTTGTAAAATTTCTTTTTGCAAATGTCAGCTTTAGCTTTAGTATATGAACTGTGCAAATTAGATATGCAATTCATGAAATGCTGGTCAGTTATATAATCAAGATATTTGTTACTCATGAAAAATTGTTTTTAAACAAATTTAGTCAATTCTTTGATATATAAGAAGAGTGTGTATTTAGTATAAATAATCTAACTACAACAAATGCCGAAATGGCAACAACAACCACTCAAAAAACTTATTAATCCTTGGGCGGTGTAGCCAACGTTCGTAATCAAATCCCTGTGAGTTTCGGATGGTTTCGCGGATATGGTTTTCCAGTTGTTCAATAACATCTTTTCGTTGGCCAATCAAGGCAATCTCGTACATATAGCGGAAAGAGCGGTAATCGAAATTTGAAGAACCGATGGAATAAACATCATCATCTACCAACATTACTTTTGCGTGTAAATTATGAGGGATGTAAAACAAAAAGTGAATGCCGCTTTTGTATAATTGCCCAAGGTATTTATTTCGCAAAATATCCACTAAACTAACATCCGAATGTTTAGGGATAATTATTGTAACATTCACCCCACGTTTAGCAGCATCCATCAAAGCTTTACGGAGCAAAAACCCCGGCAGGAAATAAGGCGTTTCTATCAACACCTGATCTTTTGCTTTTTTAATAAGTTGGGTATAGCGCTTGTTAATTTTTTGATTTGTAATGGAAGGAACGTCCCGGAGAATCTCACAAGTTTCGTGGCGGATCATTCGAGAATTACTTTTTTTATCGATCACTTTTTTATTATAATTATTCCAATCCTCATTAAAAATTTTATTGAACTTAAAGGCAATATCCGATTTCAGGCGCATCACCAATTCGCGCCAGTTTAAGTTGTACTCGGTAATATTTGTTGAACCAATATAGCTAATATCATCATCGATAATAAGAAGCTTGCGGTGGTTTCGCCGATGCCCCTTGGTGAAAAAATCAATATTAAATTTCAACTTTTCAAAGTAGCGAACCTCTCCACTATAATCTTTCAATTCATTAAAAAAGCTATCGGGTATTGATGTGCCACCCCAGCTGTCAATCAAAATTTTGATCTCCACGCCTTGCTTGGCTTTTTCGGTTAGGGCATCCCTAAATTTTACTCCAATCGTATCGTTACCAACCCGATAGGTTTGCAGGTAAATAGTTCGTTTGGCACTCTCAATGTCTTCCAACATCGAAGTATAATACTTGATGGGATCGTCGAACAAATGGAAGGGTTCCGTAATTTCTTTCATATAAAGAAATGATTATAGAATGCACAAAACTAATTTCTTAACAAGATACGAAAAAAAGAAAAATCTGATAAATTCCGGCGAAATTTATAAGTGTTTGATATACGGCCTATCATTCTTATCTTTGTTAAAAATTTAAACTATGATGAAATCCATGACCGGGTTTGGCAAAACCGAACTCGAACTCCCAAATAAAAAAATTACCATCGAAATAAAAACCTTAAACAGCAAGCAGGTTGATTTAAATACCCGCATGCCAGGTATTTATCGAGGCAAGGATCTTGAAATTAGAGCTTTGTTGAGCAATAAACTGGAAAGAGGTAAAATCGATTTCAGCATTTATGTTGAGTACACCGGCGATGGTGTAAATTTCGCAATTAATAAAGGCTTGGCTAATCAATATTACGGCGCTATCAAAGAATTGGCAGATGCCATCGACCAACCTAATTTCTCAAATTATCTTCCCATTATTTTAAAAATGCCGGATGTGATAAAGCCCGAAAGAGAAGATTTTAATGATGATGAGTGGGCGATTATTGAAAAATCCATCATTGACGCCTTAATTCAGGTGGATGATTTTCGCACTCAGGAAGGCCAGGGCTTGAAAAATGAATTTCTTTCTCGTATTCAGTCGATACTTGATTTGCTTATAGCTATTGAACCTTTTGAAAAAGAGAGAATTGAATATGTTAGAGCTCGTATGAAAAAAAATATGAGCGACTTTATTGAAGATGGGAAAGTTGACCAGAATCGTTTTGAGCAAGAGCTGATTTATTATATCGAAAAAATTGATATTACCGAGGAGAAAGTCCGTTTGAAAAAGCATTGCGACTACTTTTTGGAAAGCATGAAGGATGATAATGCGGGAGGTAAAAAGCTGAATTTTATTTCGCAGGAAATTGGTCGCGAAGTAAATACGCTTGGCTCAAAAGCCAATGATGTGAACATACAAAAACTCGTTATCCAGATGAAGGATGAGTTGGAGAAAATTAAAGAACAATTATTTAATATTTTATAAGAATGGATGGCAAAGTAGTCATATTTTCGGCTCCATCAGGTGCAGGTAAAACCACCATTGTTAAGGAAATGCTAAATCAGGAATTCGGACTTGAGTTCTCGATTTCGGCATGCAGTCGCCCGAAACGAGAGAACGAAGTGGATGGTAAAGATTATTATTTCCTGAGCATCGATGACTTCAAAAAGAAAATTGAGAATGACGAATTTTTGGAATGGGAAGAGGTTTATAAAAACCAGTTTTATGGTACTTTGCGTTCAGAAGTAGATCGTATTTGGGCCAAAGGTAAAGACGTAATTTTTGATGTAGATGTTGTGGGTGGCGTGAATATTAAAAATATTTTTGAGGATAAAGCCTTAGCCGTTTTTATTATGCCCCCTTCAATTGATGTTTTGAAAGCTAGACTTTTAGGGCGCTCAACCGAAGATGAAGAAAGCCTGAAAAAGCGTTTGCTAAAAGCCGAATTCGAAATGACTTATGCCGATCAGTTTGATGTACAAATTATTAATGATGATCTGGAAGTTGCTATTGATGAAGCCCAAGCCAGACTATTTACTTTTTTATCTGTAGAATAATTTTTTACATAATACATAGTTCTTTTATAGCATATAAGTACTCAGAGTGAGCTAGAGTTTAGCCTGCCGCAGGCAGGCAGGAGTGCCTGCCCGATTACATCATTCAGGCAGGCCTAAAGTAAGTTGTAATTCTAACATTTTAAATTTAACTACAGGCACTCTAGGCATTCCCAACTCTAGGCACTTATTTTTGTAAAACAAAAATTGATAATTAATGAAAGCTGTCATATTACCAGCCTATAATAATAACCTCATTCGTGCATTAATTAGCATGAAGGTAGAGGATAAAGCCATACCCGAGCCTACCGAAGGGCAAGTACAAATTAAAATGGAAGCTGCTCCCTGCAATCCTTCCGACATTGCTTTTTTGCGTGGAGAATACAATATTGTAAAAAGTTTACCTTGCATCCCCGGATTTGAAGGCTGTGGTATAATTACAAAAGTTAGTGATGGAATTGATGAGAAATTTGTTGGGAAACGGGTAAGTTGTTTTATTCAAGATGATGAGGGTGGAACCTGGTCGGAATATGCGGTGGCAAATATTACGGATTGCATTTTTTTGAAGAATAAAATGTCGATTGAGCAAGGTGCTTGTTTTCTCGTCAATCCATTTACCGCCTACGGTTTATATGAGTTGGCACAAGAAGACAATTGTGAGACCATCATCCAAAATGCAGCAAGCGGACAAGTAGGCCGTTTTATTCGGGTATTTGCAAAAAAAAATAAACTAAAAGTTATAAATATTGTTCGCAAAGCCGAACAGCTTGATCAACTAAAAGCTGAAGGTGAAAAATATATTTTGGATTCCTCTGCTGAGGATTTTGCTGAACAATTAAAAGCTTTGGCCAATAAATTAAATGCGACCATGGCTTATGATGCTGTTGGTGGCGAAATGACAGCCCAATTACTAAATGCTATGCCTCCCGATTCGGAAGTAATTTTATATGGTGGATTATCCGGTGCTGATGTTTCAGGCATTGATCCCATGACAGTAATTTTTGATAGTAAAATATTATCCGGTTTTAATTTAATGGATTGGATGGAAAATTTGGAAGATGGCGAATTTGAGGAGGTGTCGGATTATTTGCAGGATTTATTTATTAATGGAACTTTGAAAACTGATATTCAAGGGAGCTATTCGTATGATGAAGTTGTAACTGGTATTCGTGCTTATATTGGGAATATGAGTAGAGGAAAGATTTTGATAAAATAATGCGTCATGCTGAACTTGATTCAGCACCTCAAATTTGATAGATTCTGAATCAGAATGGCGATATGAAAAAATATATGAAAAAGGTTGGATTATTTTTCGGTTCATTTAACCCGATTCACATCGGTCATCTCGCCATTGCTGAATTTATGGTAGGGCAAACCGATTTGT
>JAOZQX010000047.1 GCA_029931995.1 Bacteroidales bacterium | reverse complement strand
GAAGCATGGCCTTGATAACACCCTCTTCATTAATCCATTTAGCAGCGGCATCGTAATTTCCATCACCTTGAATCGTTAAAATCTCTTGCATAATTGTAATCATGGATTCGTTCATTTTGTCAAAATTGATTGTATAAACGCCATTTTCATCACGAGAGAAAGCGCCCTTTTCGGCAAAATAATTAAAACGCATCATGTTTGCTTTACCGTGTGCACTAGCTGCACCAAAACGACTTGAACGAAAAATACCTGCAAAAAATGTCACAAAATTATCCATTATTTCACCTTCGGTAAGTTCGCCCATTTCATAAAGTTTAGTTACCAGATATAGCCCCATAATATCAGCTTTTCCTTCTTCTAACGAAGAATATTTTTCCTTCAAAGCTCCGCGAACAGTATTGCCTCCATCAATGGTGCTTTTAATTCCCATAGCATGACCCACTTCGTGGAACATGGTATTTTCAAAGAAAGCTGAGAATTTCACATGTTTTAATTGTTCAGGATTAATTAGCATTTCTGAGATTGGCATCAAAATTTTGTCAAATTTTGCCTTCATTGCATTTTTAAGCTGAAGCTTACGCGAGCCAATTTTTAAATGAACTTCCTCGTCATTTGGAAGGTTAATGGCAATAGTTTTACTACCGGCATTACAATCGCCTGCATAATAAATTACATCATAGGCGTTCATATCGGCGTTGGAGCCGGGAACTTCTTTTTTATACTCATCATCTACTGGCAATCCTGCTTGTAGTTCGGGCAGCATAGCTCCAAATTTTGCCAGTCTTTTGCTCCACTCTAAATCTTTTAATAAAACGAAGGATTCATTAGCTGCTTTGTATCCGTAAAGTGCATCTTCGTAATTTTCAATAGGACCTACTACAAAATCAATATTTGATGTTTGCATTTCCATCCATGCAAAATCGCTGGGTTGAAAATCGTCAGTTAGCAATGCTTTTGCTCTCAAAGTAAGATAATTTTTCAGACCCAGATCTTCGGCCAATTCCGCAGCTTTAAGCATTAGTGCAGATGCTTTTTGAAGTTTTTCGGCATAAGCTTCGTGATACCAAACTACTTTTAATGCGCCATTCTCATCACGACGAATCAAAGTATATAAACTTGTTTTGTTTGGATCTTCCAGTGCTTCAAATTCTTCTTTGGTCATGTCGGCAGGGTAAAAATTTGCACCCCCTGGTTTTGGACCAATTTCTTTAATAAATGATGCATTCCCATTTAAACGATCCCAAGGGCCATAATTAATTTTAGCAAATTTGCGCGTATTTTCATCAGCAATTTGTTTCAAAAAACCTTCTTTATTTCCAATGGTTTGCTCCCAAAAAATTTCTTGCATAATATCGGCAGTCTCAAATAAATATGGAAGCATTTGTTTTTCTTTATCAGATAAATGACTAAGATCAGCCGTTAATTTAAAAGGCGCATAAATAGCTAAGCGGTTTTGAATAAGTTCATCAGACGTTGGGGTCAATGCAACATCAGAAGGAATAATACTTTGGGTGTCATGACAAGCTTTTTCTGCCTGATTACACCCTGTCGTAAGTAGTACTATAAATACCACCATAGACATTAAAATTTTTGTTTTCATCGGGTTTATTTTTTTATTGTTAAATATTCAGCAATCAAAAATAATTATATTATTCGGAAATCCTAAGCCAATAAAGGTAATAAAAGGCTTTTAAACAAGACTTTTAGATGAATATGCAAAATTTTTGGACGAGTTGATTTTATTTAAATTGTAATTCCCATTTTTTTCATCAAAAAGGTTGCATTCATGTTTTTGGAAACCCCCTCCTTAAGCCTATAGTCAAAAACTAATTTATCATCAACAATCTCAACTTCAAAACGCTTATTGATGATGTTTTTTGGGTAAGAGTTAATTAATTCGCCCAGTATCAAATCATGTGTGGCAATAATTCCGGAGGCATTTAAACCAATGAGTTGCTCTATTAGCTGCATGCTTCCGCTTTGTTTATCTTTCGAGTTGGTTCCTTTTAAAATTTCATCTAGTATGATGAAGAGGGGCTGTTTGTTATTAAGGCGATCAATGATATTTTTTAAGCGTTTTAATTCAGCGAAAAAATAAGACTCATTTTTATCTAATGAATCCTTTGTTCTTAAACTGGTAAATATTTGTACGGGCGACCACTCAAAATATTTTGCACTAACAGAAGCACCCATTGAGGCCAATATTATATTTGTTCCTAATGTTCTAAGGAACGTGCTTTTCCCGGCCATGTTAGCTCCGGTAATAATCACAAAATTTTGCCAACTGTCGAATTTAATATCGTTATTAACACGTTGCGGTTTTAGAATCATTGGGTGCCCCATATCTTTCGCATCGATAAAAAAATCTTTATTACTTAAAACCGGAAATGTATTTTCGGGGTGATTGAAATGGAAATTTGCCAAACTACTCAAAGCCTCAAATTCACTAATAACTTCGAACCATACCGGAAGTGAACTGCCATATTTTTTTTTCCAGTAATTAAGTCGAACGCTTTGTAATAAATCCCAAAGCAAAAATATATTAAGCAAAAGTCCGAGTAGCATATTTAAACGATTATCAAATGCAGAAGATATTTTTGCTAATTTTTTTAAGACTGCACTTGGCAGTTCATGATTCTGATGAATTTCAGATAATGCATTTTTTAAATAATCAGATGAAAAATTTTGATCTTCAAGGGTTTTAATTAGGGCGGCGTATTTTTTAAGTAATTCGGTTTTTTTACCCAGCTGCTTGTGGATAAGGTTTACTTTTTTAAAGTTTTTCCAAAAAATGCCAATGGGGATCAACAAAACATACATTATAAAAAGCTGTTCGGCTATTAAGCCCCAAATACTTAGTAATAACAATGAGAATGTAATGATTGGAACAATAATCAACAACCACAAATATACCAGGCTGTTAAATTCTGATTTTTCGCTCGCCCATTTGGCAACATCTTTTTGGTCATCCTGTTTTTCTTCAGATTGAAATCCGGTTGTTTGAAATACTTGCCTCCATCTTGCAAGCACACTTAACTCTTCAACCGCCTTTTGCTTTTCGGCAATTTTATTTTTATCTCGATTAATATTCAAAAACCAATTGGATAGCTTATCTTTTCCAATAAATGTAGAGCAGCGATTTATGGCTTGAAATAAAGAATTTTTACCAAATAAATCTAAATCATCTGCGTAAGAGTGGTCTGAAGAACCATATTCTGCACCATCTTGAAAGTCCTCGTAATTTCTGTCAATTCCCTTTAATTCTGCCGTATTGATTTTTAATAATATTTTATAAAACTCTCTTTTTTTATGTGTTTTATTGTGGTAGAAAATAATAAGCCCAAAGGAAATTAGAAAAAGAAAAATAGTAATTAATGTGATATTTAGGGTAAAGGCTGTTGCGTAATAAATTAAAACCAAGCCTGCAAAAAAAACAAAAACTCTAAGTGCAGATATATACTTTGTTTCTTTGGTGAGTTGATCGAATTTTGAAGTATGTAATTCAACTTCTTTTTGATAAAAAGTTTTAGGATCTGGAGTCATCAAATTAATTTTTATCAAAAATAGAAAGAAGTTATTTCTGTGGAGGATTAAAAAATGTTAAACTTTTTCCCAAGTTGAATATGGCGTATTTGCGAGATTGGAATTTAGATAATTTGGGTTGTTTGTGACTTCCTCTCCTATCCATTCTGGTTTTTTGAATTTTTGCTCTCTGCTTTCAAGCTCAATTTCGGCAATTATCAACCCAATGTTTGCCCCCGAAAAAATATCGACTTCCCAAACTATTCCTTTGTAATTGAATAAATATCTGGTTTTTTCAATAAAAGGAAAATCATTGAAAACGATTTTTAATTCCTCAAAATCTTTTATCGGAATCTCATATTCAAACTCTTTTCGTTTAAGCAGGTCTTTGCCGCTTTTTAATGTAATAAATGCCCCCTCCCCCTTTTTCCTGATTCTTATACTTCTGTTTTCATTACTTAACAAATACGCTTGCCAAATTAGCTCCCCTTTTTTGCTAAGGATGCTTTTTGAGAAACGCTCATTAACTATAAATTTTCTTTCGATTTCAACTCCCATGTTCTCAGTTTATTAGGTGAAAATAACAAATTTTCTTTAAGAATATGCTCAAAATTGTGAGACATTTTTGAATATGTGGTATAAAGAATTGGCAGGCGAGAGTTTGCCACCATGTTAATTTCATAGTTTTCTGTTAAATCCCGAGAGGCTAAATAATCTATCGGATGGGGAGCCCATAGAACTCCAATTCAGCTTTTCCTACCATTTTAAATGATTGGCAGAAAAAAAAGAGGCGGTACCGCCTCTTTTTTTATACAAACTCTTTTCCCTTTTTATCTCTAACATCATCCACAATTTTCCTGATTTTTTGTTCACTCTGTTTTTTGCAAACCAATAAAACACCATCTTCTTCAACTACAATATAATCGTCGAGACCCTGCAACACAACCAGCTTATCTTTTGGAACATTTACAATACAGTTTTTGCTGTCATAGGTTAGCACTTGTTCCCCTAAAATTGCATTTTGCTTACTGTCTTTTTCGCGGATTGCATAAAGCGAACCCCAGGTTCCCAGATCAGACCAGCCAAAATCGGAAGCAAGAACATAAACATTTTTTGCCTTTTCCATCACCCCGTAATCGATGGAAATATTTTCGCAAACGGGATAGGTTTTATCTACAAAATCTTGCTCTTTTTCCGTATCATATATGCCAAGCCCATCTTTGAATAATTTATTTACCTCGGGCAAATAAGACTCAAAAGCGGTTAAAATACTTTTAAGAGACCAAATGAAAATTCCGGCATTCCATAAAAAATCTCCACTCGCTAAAAATTCTTTTGCTTTTTCAAGCTGAGGTTTTTCTGTGAAATTCTTTACTTTCTTAATCCGATCATCAACCCCATTAACTTCATCTCCTGCAAATTGGATATAGCCATAACCCGTGTCCGGGCGGCTTGGTTTAATACCGAGAGTAATCAGCCAATCATGTGTGGCCGAAGCCTCTAAAGCTGTATTTATAATTTCTGTAAATTCCTTTTCTTTCAGAATTATGTGGTCGGAAGGCGCCACAACAATTCGTGCGTCAGGATTTTGTTGATGTATTTTATAGCAGGCGTAAGCAATACACGGTGCAGTATTTCGGCGGCAAGGCTCACATAAAACCTGACCAGCAGAAATACCTTCTAATTGATCCATCACCTGTTGGCGATAAATTTCGTTAGTAACAATCAAAATGTTTTCACGTGGACAAACACTTAAAAAACGATCAAAAGTTTGTTGAATCAAGGTTTTTCCGCTTCCCAGAATATCAATAAATTGTTTGGGTCGAGATGTTTTGCTCATAGGCCAAAAGCGGGCACCAATGCCACCGGCCATAATAATGCAATAATTGTTTTTGTTGATTTTCATATATTCGACTTAGTTTAACACAAATATAATCAAAAGGCTCATTTGATGTCAATGGATGTGAGGGGAAATACTTTAGTGAGCGGATCAAATAAATATAATTTTTTGTTATCGAGACATAAACATTTAATTCGTTTTCTTCTTTGCTCAAGTCGCTTAAATGTTTTTCCGTTATGAATTGTAAATTGGCTGTTTTCCGGTAGTTCTTCAATGAAAAAACCTTTATCATCTTCGGCATCATATTTTTTTAAAGCCCTAGCCAATGTTAAATTTGCATTACTTGATGCACTTGGATTTTTTAAATAATTTTTCAAAGCTATTTCAATCTCATGTGGAAATATTTTTAAACCCCAATAGGGCTCCATTAATTCCCGAAAATAATATTTCCATTCTTTTCCATGCGGACGAGCCTTCTGTTTGAAATTTTCGAAAACCACCAAATGCGCTATTTCATGAATTAGGGTAATTAGAAAAGCATAAGTGTTTAAGTTGTGGTTAATTGAAATCCGATGTGGTTGTCCGTTAAATGCAGGGCGGTAATCTCCTAATTTCGTTCTTCTGTTTTTTGTAATGCGAAGATGAATTTTGTTTTGGACAATACTTTTATAAACTTCTTCAACCGCGGGTTCGGGAAGATATTTTTGCAATACTTCTCTATACTGTTGCATTTGTTATGGGTTTATTATTGTCGGCAACATTGTAAGTCCAGCTAGAGCAATTGCAATTTTTTTTACTTCTTTTACGTTTATTAAATGAGTTTTTTGAAGTTTGACACGACATTATTAAAAAGCCAATAATAAATAAAAAGAAAAGAATTTTCGCTTTCATCCGATGTGTTGTTTTTATTTTTCAAAACTAACGAAAACAACAACATTATGTTATGAAAATTTAAAAGAAAAGTTAAAATTTTGCAGCAAATGCTTTTATAAATATTCATTAACTTAGCAAAAACAATATTGTTTTTATGATCCGCACTGTTGGTAAATATGTCCTTTTAGTACGTGAAGCTTTTCGCAGGCCGGATAAGGGTCGTGTTTTTCGTAAACAACTGTTGTTCGAGTTTCAAAGCCTTGGAATTGAATCCCTTGGGATCGTATTGTTTATTTCTGCTTTTACCGGTGGAATTGCCGCTCTTCAAACAGCTTATAATATCGACAGCCCACTTATTCCATTAACTATGGTTGGTTTTGTTACTCGCCAATCAATTATTCTCGAATTTTCTCCAACAATTATTAGTTTAATTTTAGTAGGAAAAGTTGGATCGAGGATTACTTCGGAAATTGGAACAATGAAGGTGACTGAGCAAATAGACGCTCTTAAAATTATGGGTGTAAATCCAGCAAATTATTTGATTTTGCCAAAGATTACTGCGGCCATGATCATCAATCCTATACTAATTATTTTTAGCATTGTGATTAGTTTGCTGGGAGGATATTTGGCTTGTGAATTTTCGGGTCTAGTGACTTTAGCAGATTACCTAGAGGGACTGCGCTTTGATTTTGAACCCTTTACTATAACCTATGCCATTGTGAAAACAATTGTATTTGCATTTTTGATTACATCGGTTTCGGGTTTTTACGGTTATTATACTGAAGGCGGCGCATTGGATGTGGGTAACTCAAGCACAAAAGCTGTTGTAAATACAAGCATCTTAATAATTTTATTCGATTTAATTTTAACCCAGCTGATGTTAGTATGATAGAGGTTCGTAACATATCAAAATCATTTAAAGGACATCAGGTTTTGAAGGATGTTTCGGCAACTTTTGAAAAGGGCCAAACGAATTTAATTATTGGACAAAGCGGTTCAGGAAAAACAGTTTTGATGAAATGTTTGGTTGGCTTGTATCAGGCAGATCAAGGTCAGGTAATTTATGACGATCGTGTATTTTCTGATATGCCTGAATACGAAAGAATGAACATTCGAAAAGAAGTAGGAATGTTGTTTCAGGGCGGAGCCTTATTTGATTCAAAAACTGTCGAAGAAAATGTAATGTTCCCGCTTTCGATGTTTACCAATCAATCTTTTGAAGAAAAATTGGAACGTGTTAATTTTTGCTTGAGACGTGTGAATCTGGAAAATGCAAATAAACTTCACCCTTCTGAGCTGAGTGGAGGAATGATTAAGCGAGTGGCTATTGCACGGGCAATTTCTGTAAATCCAAGATATTTATTTTGCGATGAGCCCAACTCAGGACTTGATCCACGCACCGCCGGGGTAATTGATAATTTGATTAGTGAAATTACTGAAGAATATGGAATGACCACCATTGTTAATACACACGATATGAATTCGGTGCTACAGATAGGTGAAAAGGTTGTATTTATTCATGAGGGAAACTTATGGTGGACCGGCGATAAACAACAAGTACTGAAATCAGAAAACAAAGAGTTAAATAAATTTATTTTTGCGAGTGAATTAACACGAAGACTTAAAAAATAATATGAACGTTTTAGATATAATTTTTCTTGTACCCCTCTTGTGGTTTGCATACCGCGGATTTCAAAAAGGATTTATTATCGAATTAAGCTCATTAGTGGCTTTGGTTCTTGGTATTTATTTTGCTATAAATTTTTCGGGATTGACCGCCGGATGGTTGACGGATAATTTTGATATAAGCGAAAAATACCTCACAATTATATCATTTATAGTAACTTTTATTGCGGTGGTTATTGGTGTTTTTATGGTTGGAAAAATATTAGAAAAATTCATTGATGTTTTGCTGTTGGGCTTTATAAATAAATTGGCAGGTGGAGCTTTCGGAATTGTGAAGGCCGCCTTTTTAATTAGTGTTGTTTTGTGGATAATTAACAGCCTAGATCCTGGCGATTACATTATAAAACAAGAAGCA
>JAOZQX010000046.1 GCA_029931995.1 Bacteroidales bacterium | reverse complement strand
TATATTGCGGGGTGGAGCAGTGGTAGCTCGTTGGGCTCATAACCCAAAGGTCGTAAGTTCGAATCTTGCCCCCGCTACTAAGAAAAACCAGCACAGATGTGCTGGTTTTTTGTTTTTACGTGGTTTAAGTTTACTTTTTAAATTTGAGTCGTCCTAAAATAGGTTGACAGTTTTTAAAAATATTAATTTAAACCGAAGAGGGTATCCTTTTCGGTTTTTTCATGAATAAAATTAGGTGTTTTCATTTTTAAACTCAAATGAGGTCTTTTGTTATTATACGTTTTAATAGATTGTTTAACCAATATTTCAAGCTCTTCACCAGTATTACATGTTTCAATAAAAAATTCTTGTTTCAGTATTCCATTCATTCTTTCTGCTAGGGCATTTTGATAACAATTATATCCATCGGTCATTGATGGAGTAATCGTATTAACACTAAGTTCATTCTGATAAATTGAAGAGCAATATTGCAAACCTCTATCAGAATGATGTATTAGAGGCTGATCAGTTTTACATTGTTTGACAGCCATTTTAAGGGCTTGAACAACATTCTCAGCACTCATGTCATCACTATATACCCCATTATTTTTCTGCTAAAAGCATCAGTTACTAAGGAAAGATAATGTGTTCTTTCTCTAGTTTTAATGTAAGTAATGTCACTTACAAAGACTTGTTCTGGTTTTTCGACTTTTGTTTTTTTCAATAGGTTTGGATATTTGCGTAACCAGTGTTTTGAATGGGTTGTTTTAGTATAATTCTTTTTAGGCTTAATCAACAGGTGTTCAGAACGTAAATAATTAAATAATGCATCTCTTCCTATTTTTAGATTTAAGTACTTAAAATCATCTTTAAGTAAATAATAAAGTTTTCGTGTGCCAATTCTTGGCATTTCCATTCTTAGTGATTGTACCAAGGATCGTATTTGAGATAATTCTTCTGCCCTGTTTCTAATTCTATCTCGCGATTGATATATAGGCCTACTTATCCCAAACAACTGACAACAACGTGATAGGCTTACTTGCTTTTCTTGTTGGATATACTCGATTGTTTGGATAAAAACTTTTTTCTGATCGCTGTTCCATATTGTTGATCTGAAATATTGATCATCTTGTTAAGAATTGCATTTCTCAAACGTTCATCAGATAGCTCTTTTTCTAAGCGTTTGATCTTTTGGGATGGAGTTTCTTTTGATTTAGGCATAGAATGTAGGCTTAGTTTACTCCAGTCTAATTTACCATATTTTCTTAACTAAACTAATACCGTACTCCTGCCTTGTATACCATAAGCTTTTTGGGCTTGCTTATAGGTCATCTCGCCTTTTTCTACTTGGGATATCAGTGATAATTTAAAGCCCAAAGGATAATCTCGTTGTGTTCGCTTTTGTGCTGTCTTTCCTGTTGTTTTCATAAATAAGTCGATTTTGTGTCAACTTATTTCAGGACGGGACAAAATTAATAAAAAAGCCCTCCAAATTGGAAGGCTTTTTTGTCATCTGTTTAAGCCACTTAAAAAAGTGTCCATTCCTGCGAGCTATAAATAAAAGGATTTCTCATTTATTATACTATGTAATCTGAATTTTCCCTTTTTTATTTTTTCAAATAAGTAAACCTTATTTTGTTTCTTATAAATCTTATCTTCGGTCTTAATACCGTTGCTGGCTTTAAGTCCAGATTCTTCGATCTCGACCTCACTATAAATGTGATTAATTTTCACCTGAAAATGTTATTTCAATCTTAATTTAAATCCGTCTTTTTCACAAATGGGGCAATACGAATTTTTAACCATTGAAATATATCCACACCTATCACATTTGAAATATTTATAATGCTTAGGACCTTTAGTTTGTGTGTTTAATTTAAGTGCGAATTTCATCGATAATATAATTTAAGTTACTAATGCAGTATATTATGCAAGTGGCGTACCAAAGTGCTTGGGTTTCAGGAATTTTAAAATATTTTTTTTGTAAAAAAATTAATAGGCTGAAAGTCAGTGCAATAAAAACTTCAACTTTTTGATTTTTAGTCAACAAACAGTTTTGTGAAATGTTCTGTATCCCTGATTATCTACGGAAAAGAATATGATTTACGGATTCGGATAGTTGATTATAAATATTCGTTTTGATGAACACGTTTTTTATTAAACAAATTTACATAGTGCCAACCCAATGCAATGCCATGAACTTTTAATGATCTCCACTTAAAACGAGTAAAATATTTCACAATTTGCCAGGGAGTTGAAATAAATGAAATGTAGACATAGCTTATGAAAACCTCATAATTCTTAAAATTACGTCGAATCAGCAGTAAGCGATTGCGGGTTTTCCAATAGGCTTGCAAGGAACTCTGTTTCCCTACCGAAATACTTTCTTTGTGCAATACTAATGATGTTGGAATATAATGGATTTCGTAGCCGGCCATGCGGATACGATATTGCCAATCCAGTTCTTCGTAATACAGAAAAAAGAAACTTGCCATCAATCCAACTTTCTCACAAACTTCTCGGCTAACCATCATTGCAGCTCCTGAGGCAAAAGAGGTGCTTATTTGAGTTTCGTATTGGCCTACATCTTTTTGTTTGTTTCCAATAAAATGACTGGTTGCAGTAAAGCGGGTCATGGGCGTAGATCCGGCATATTGAATGATACCGGGCTGGTTGTAAAATCGAACTTTTGAACCAACCATGCCAATTTTTGGATTTGCTCGTATGGCTTCAACTAGTGGTTCTAGAAATCCGGAATCAACTTCAGTATCATTATTTAGCAGCATAAAATATTCGCCTTTTGCCTGCCTGATTCCAAGATTATTACCGCCTGCAAATCCCAAATTTTCCTCACTCCTCAGACATTTAATTTCCGGGTAAGTTTTACTTAGATAGTCTGTAGTGTCTTCATAAGAGCCATTGTCAACCACAATAACCTCATAGTTTGGGTAGCTTATTTTCCGTAAGGATTTCAGAAAATCTTCGGTGACTTTAAGTTGGTTAAAATTAACGCTAATGATTGAAACCAGTGGATAATCAAATAAATCCATTAAAGAAGGTTTAAAGTTTCTGTACACAAAGATAAAGAAATATCAAGTGAATTTCTAACCTTTGTATTTTATCTGATGTCATTATTATTCTGTAATTTTGATAAAAATTTTTGCGATGGATATTCTTAATAAAAGCTGGTCAATATCAACAGATGAACTCAAGCAACGTATAAAGCGTATTGTTGATTCGGAGATTAAAAAAACAGATAAGAACTTAGCCTATAGAGATATTCTTGGCTTAATTGATTTAACCACTCTTGAGGGTTCGGATAATGAAAAACGCATTATTGAATTATGTACACAGGCCAAACAGTATAAAAATGAGAGTAAAAACATCCCCCATGTAGCAGCGGTTTGTGTGTACCCACCCTTTGTTAAACAAGCAAAAAGTTTACTTAAAAATACAAACATACAGGTTGCGTCGGTGGCCGGAGCTTTTCCCAGCGGGCAGTCTCCTTTGGAGGTTAAACTGGCTGAGATTTCGTATGCTGTAAATCAAGGTGCAAATGAGATTGACATGGTTATATCCAGAGGGCGATTTTTAGAAGGAGATTATCAAACTGTTTTTGATGAGATAAAAGCAATAAAGGAAGTGTGTGGAGATGCCCATTTAAAGGTTATTCTAGAGACCGGGGAATTAGAAAGTTTGGAGAATATCCGTAAAGCGAGTGATATTGCTATTTATGCTGGAGGCGATTTTATTAAAACCTCTACAGGGAAAATACAACCTGCTGCAACCGAAGAGGCATTTGTGATTATGCTGGATGCCATAAAAGAGTATTATGAAAGTAGCGGGAAGAAAATAGGTGTTAAGCCTGCCGGTGGTATTTCTGAACCGGAAGTGGCTTTGCGATATTATGCCCTTATAAAAAACATATTAGGAAAAGAGTGGATATGCCCTGAATTATTCAGGTTTGGTGCCAGTCGATTGGCAAATAAAATTTGCGATCAGATAAACGGCAGCTAAACTATTTTAATTTTATAGGGTTGGCAGAGGGTGGTTCTATTTCGCCTGGGGTTTCCATTTCTTGAAGAAATTGCAGATCTATTTCTTTCATACCTTCGAGATTAATTTTTACACTATCCAAGATTTCTTGATATACTTCCAAATCGCTTTCTAAATATATTAAAACCGAGTCTAATTCTTGCCTGCTGATTTGATGTTTATCCAAGATCTTTTGGAGAAGAAGGTTTTGCTCTTCTTTATCCCGAAAATATCTGTGAGTACTTATTAATGATTCAAGTAATTGCAAATCAGTTAATACAGCTATTATTTTGGTAGATGATAAGTGAGAGTCAAGAATAATTTCTTTTTTATTGTTTCTCGAACCACAAGCCGATAAAAGAATTATAAATATTAAGGCAAGGTATGTATGTTTCATTTTAGTTCCCGATTTCTGAAAGAAATTTGATTCGCATCATGCGAATTTCTTCTAATGTGTATTCATCTTCACCAAGCTCTTCCAATGCATCATCAACGGAGTCTGTTGAGGCCTCCTGAAAATAATTAAAAATATCTTCTTGGTGATATTCATCAATAGTTTCGTCTATATAATAATTAATGTCAACTTTTGTTCCCGAGGAAACTATATGTTCAATTTCAGTTAACAAATCGGGAACCTTTAAATTTTTGGCAAAAGCAATATCTTCCAATGGTAGTTTACGGTCTATGTTTTGTATGATGTAAACCTTTAAGCCCGACTTGTTTACCACTGACTTCACGACCATATCATTGGGGCGCATAATTTCATTTTCTTCAACATAGTCAGCTATTAACTTAATAAAAGGCTCGCCGTATTTCTTTGCTTTTCCTGCACCTACACCTGTTATCTGTGTCAATTCGTCCATAGTAATCGGATACTGAATTGCCATATCTTCTAAAGAAGGATCCTGGAAAATTACGAAAGGAGGAAGATTTTCTTTCTTCGATATTTTTTTTCTTAAATCCTTTAGCATAGAGAATAATGTTTGGTCGGTAGTGCTTGTTTTATGCACTGCACCACCAGTTGCAACTACATCATCCTCCTCCGGATTATCATAATCATGATCCATTGTCAACATAATTGAGTAAGGCTTGTCAATAAATTTCAAGCCTTCGGGGCTTAGTTTTAGTAAGCCGTAATTATCAATATCTTTAACTAATAATCTTGCTATTAGGCTTTGACGTATCACCGCATTCCAAAAACGTTCACTCTTCTCAAAACCTTGACCAAAATACTCAATTTTATTGTGCTTATATTGCTTGATAGTGGAATTATTTTTTCCAACCAAAATGTTAATTATATGATTGGCTTTATATTGTTGCTTCACTTCAAAAATGGTTTTTAATACCAATTCCACATATTCATTCCCTTCAAAACTTGTTTTTGGATGCAAGCAATTATCGCAATTACCACAATTTTCGTTTTGATATATTTCACCAAAATAATGTAAGAGTTGTTTTCTTCGACATACGGCTGATTCGGCATAAGCAACTGTTTCATGCAATAGTTGTTTTGCAATTTCCTGTTCGGCAACAGGTTTTCCTTTCATGAATTTCTCCAGTTTTTGTATATCGTCGTAACTGTAAAAAGTGATACAATTCCCTTCACCGTCGTCTCTGCCCGAACGACCTGTTTCCTGATAATAACCTTCCAAACTTTTTGGAATATCGTGATGAATTACAAAGCGAACATCAGGCTTATCGATCCCCATTCCAAAGGCGATGGTTGCAACAATCACATCCATCTCTTCCATCAAAAACATATCCTGATTTTTTCGGCGGGTTGGTGAATCCAATCCGGCATGGTAGGGCAAAGCTTTTATGCCGTTCACTTGAAGTGTTTCGGCCACTTCTTCAACCATTTTCCGGCTTAGGCAATAAACAATACCGGATTTTCCCATGTGGTTTTTGATGAACTTAATAATTTCTTTATTTACATTTCTGTCTTTTGGTCTTATCTCATAATATAAATTTGGCCGGTTGAATGAGGATTTGTAGATACCGGCATTCATCATATTAAGGTTTTTTTGGATGTCCTGCTGAACCTTTGGAGTAGCTGTTGCTGTTAAAGCAATGATAGGAACATCTTTCCCTATTTCTTCGATAATGGGTCGTAATCGACGGTATTCAGGACGAAAATCATGTCCCCATTCCGAAATACAATGAGCCTCATCGATAGCATAAAATGAGATTTCGATGCTACGAAGAAAATCTACATTTTCCTGTTTTGTTAAAGATTCAGGAGCAACATATAAAAGCTTGGTTTTCCCATTTCTAAGGTCGTCTTTTACATTAAGTATCTCAGTTTTAGTGAGAGATGAATTCATGAAGTGGGCAATGCCTTGTTCTGTTCCAAAGTTTCGGATGGAATCCACCTGATTTTTCATTAAAGCTATTAGAGGAGAGATGATAATGGCTGTACCATTATTAATTAAGGCAGGAAGTTGATAACACATTGATTTGCCACCTCCGGTAGGCATGATTACAAACGTATCTCGCCCAGACAAAACATTTTTTATGATGTCCTTTTGATTGCCTTTAAAGCTTTCAAACCCAAAAAACTTTTTCAGCACATCGTGTAGCTGTATATCATCAATTTCAACCATTTCCCTAGCGGGTTGTATTTGTATAATATTTGTAACTTTACTCAAAAAAACGGCGATTAATATTTATCATTAAATCAGCGGTTTATTTAAGTCTGTTTTTTTGAAAAAGTATCACCCTCTATACAAATATAACATAAAAAATATTTTTTTTTGTAAAAATTATACAAAATTTAACAGCATTGAAAACGAAAGAAGAAATAAAGCAAAGTGCCATAAATACAATTGAAACCGAAGTTTTGGCTATTGTAAACTTAAAAAAAACAATTTCTGATGACTTTGTGGAATCAGTAAAATTGATTTTAGAATCGCAGGGCAGAGTTGTGATTAGCGGTATTGGAAAGAGTGCAAATATTGCAAATAAAATTGTTTCTACATTGAATTCGACAGGAACACCTGCAATTTTTATGCATGCTGCCGATGCAATTCATGGCGACCTTGGGATTATTCGAAAAAACGATGTAGTTATCTGTATTTCAAAAAGTGGTGAGACACCGGAAATTAAAGTGCTTATCCCCTTGCTGAAAAACATGGGAAATCCTTTAATAGGGATGGTTGGTAAATTAGATTCGTATTTGGCCCATCAAGCCGATTTTGTGTTAAATACGAGTGTCGATCGTGAGGCTTGTCCTAATAATTTGGCACCAACAGCTAGCACTACAGCTCAGTTGGTTATGGGTGATGCACTGGCTGTTTGTTTGCTTGAAAGCAGGGGTTTTTCTGAGGCCGATTTTGCAAAATATCATCCGGGTGGAGTGTTAGGCAAGAAACTTTATTTGAGAGTATCGGACATATATGTGAACAATGAAAAACCCGAAGTAAAGCCAGAAGATTCGATGGAGAATGTGATTATTGAGATTAGTTCGAAACGTTTGGGTGCGGCAGCTGTTATTGAAAACGGGAAGTTGTTAGGAATGATTACAGATGGAGATTTGCGGCGAATGCTTCATAATCGGGGCGATTTTTCGAAGCTAAGGGCAAAAGAAATTATGACCAAAAATCCAAAATCAATAGAAAAGGATCAATTAGTTGTAGATGCATTGGACATCATGAGGGGGAATAATATTACTCAAATTCCCGTTATGGATGGAGAAAAATATTTAGGGTTTATCCATATTCATGATATTTTAAAAGAAGGACTGCTATAAGTTTGAAAAGAATTATTTATTTTCGCCCTAAATTAAACCTATGAAACTCCGAACAGAAAATATTGTTAAAAAATATAGGCAAAGAACAGTTGTGAAGGAAGCTTCTATTTATGTTGAACAAGGTGAAATTGTTGGACTATTGGGACCGAACGGAGCTGGGAAAACCACTACTTTTTATATGATTGTGGGTTTAATAAAACCTCTTTCCGGAAGAATTTTTCTGGAGGATACTGATATTACTAATGAGCCTATGTACAAACGTTCTCAGCTAGGAATTGGTTATTTGGCACAAGAGGCTTCGGTTTACCGCCATTTAAGTGTAGAGGATAATTTGAAAGCCACACTTGAGTTTACAAATTTTTCAAAAAAAGAACAAGCTGAACGTTTGGAGCAGCTGTTAGAAGAATTTGGGCTTGTGCAATTACGAAAAAGTAAAGGAATCACGCTTTCGGGAGGTGAACGTCGTAGGACTGAAATAGCCCGCGCATTGGCTGCCGATCCTAATTTTATTTTACTGTATGAACCTTTTGCTGGTGTTGATCCCTTTGCGGTTGAATACATTCAGTTATTTGTTTCAAAACTGAAACAACGA
>JAOZQX010000045.1 GCA_029931995.1 Bacteroidales bacterium | reverse complement strand
TAATGAATTTTAGTTTCAGGGGTGGTTATGGTTTTTACGGAAGCCCTTATAAAAATGATGGGACGAATGGTGAAAAATCCACTTACTCATTAGGTTTTGGGTACAGAGAGGCAAATTATTATTTTGATCTTGCATGGGTTCGCACCAAAACACATGACGATTATTATTTGTACGGATATAATGGAGTTATGGTAAATCCTGCAACACTTAAAAACGAGATGACTCGTTTGTTATTTACTTTTGGACTTAAATTTTAGTTAATTGAAAAGATTGATTTCTTCATATAAGGAGCTATTTAGCTCCTTTTTTTATTTTTAGAAATTTAATCAAACTTAGCCAATCCAAATCCTTAACAGATTTCAAAAAAATGAGGACTTGAAAACTCAAGCCCTCATTACAAATATATTGTATAATACTTTATTTACTTACTTCATCTACAATCTCCGAATCAACCAAGATGCGTCCACAATATTCACAAACAATAATTTTTTTATGCATACGGATATCCAACTGATGTTGAGGAGGAATTTTGTTGAAACAACCACCACAGGCATCACGTTCAATATGCACAACAGCCAATCCGTTACGAGCATTTTTACGAATACGCTGGTAAGCCACAACCAATCTGTCTTCAACAAATTTTTGATTTTTCTGCGATTTTTCCAGTAATTCTTTTTCTTCTTTCTCAGTTTCGGCTACAATATCCTTCAACTCACCTTTTTTGATTTCAAGGTCTTCTTTGCGCTCATCAAGTGAAGCTTGTGATTTTTCAACATCCTGTTTTATGGCTTCCAACTTAAATGTGAACTCCTTAATTCTTTTTTCACACAACTGAATTTCAAGATTTTGGAATTCAATTTCTTTAGTCAAAGAATCGTACTCACGATTATTCCGAACATTCATTTGCTGATCTTGATACTTCTTGATCATAGCTAGACTATCAGTCATCGCATTTTGCTTGTCAACGATGGCCGTATTTAATTCTTCAGTTTCAAGATTGTATTTTTCAATTCGTGTTTCAAGGCCGGCAATCTCATCCTCAAGATCTTCCACCTCAAGAGGTAATTCGCCACGCACGATTCGAATTCTATCTACCTGCGAATCAATTTGTTGCAAAGTATATAATGCGCGAAGCTTCTGTTCAACACTAACCTGATTGCTTTCGTCTGCTTCCTCAGTCGTGTTAACTTGCGATTGAGTATTTACTCCACCTTTTACTTTTTCCTCTTTATCTTTTTTAGCTTTAGCTGTTGCTTTTGCCATAATTATGTTGATTTATAAATTTAAAAGTACTTAACGGGATTTGTTTCCATCTCCGAAATTCGGAGTGCAAAGGTAGGGATTTTTTTTATAAGAATATCATAGATTAATTCTTTTGTAAACTGTTCACTTTCATAATGTCCAATGTCGGCTATAAGCATATTGCCATCGGCTTCAAAAAAATCATGATATTTAATATCCGCACTTATAAAAATATCAGCCCCCGACAATTTTGCCGAATGTATCAGAAATGAACCCGATCCACCACAAATGGCTACTTTCTTAATCTTTTTATTTAAAAATGCTGTATGGCGAATACTCTCAGTTTTAAAAATATTTTTCAATTTTTCAAGAAAATCCTTCTCCGCCATTTCTTCATCCAATTCGCCAAAAATACCGGAACCAACATTTGAAAACACATTTTCCAGCGGATAGATATCGTACGCAACTTCCTCATAAGGATGAGTCAGGAATAAATTTTTTAATACAGCACTTTCTTTATAGGCCGGGTAGATGGTTTCAATACGCTCCTCCTTTTCAGAATGCAAAATATTTTTTTCACCAACAAAAGGTTTAGCATTTTTGTTTGCACGGAAAGTCCCTTTGCCTTCGGTGTTAAAAGAACACGAATCATAATTCCCAATACTTCCTGCACCGGCTTTAAAAAGAGCTTCACGAACTTTACTGGCCTGCTCAAGTGGGCAAAAAGTAACCAGTTTACGCAACAGTTCTTTCCGGTTTTGTAGTACTCGCAACTTGGTCAATCCAAGTTTTTCGGAAATTTTCCCATTTACTCCCTCTAGCACATTATCCAAATTTGTATGAACGGCATAAATGGCAATATTACTTTTAATTACCTCAATAACAACCCGTTCTGCTAAACTACTTCCGGTTATTGTTTTTAAGCCTTTAAAAATTATTGGATGATGCGAAATAATTAACTCGCAATTATTTTTAATAGCTTCATTCAATGTATCCTCTGTAATATCTAGGCAAATCAATGCCTGATTTATATTTCTATCAGCGTTGCCAATTATTAGTCCAGCATTATCATACGATTCCTGCAACGAAAGCGGAGCAAATTCTTCAATGTGCTTAATAATCTCTTTAATCTTCATTATTTTGAGTATTTTCAGATCAAATATACGTCAAAATCAGATTCTCGTTTTTAAATATATTTAATTAATTAACAAAATATTAAATAGCGACATATTGCATATTAAAAAATACTTTGTAAATTTAGGTCGTGAACATCCTACGGGTATTATTATTTCCTTTTGCTTGCCTTTATGGCCTCATTACGCAGATACGAAATAAGTTTTTTGACTGGCATATTCTTCCATCAGAAAGCTTTGACATGCCTGTTATATCAGTAGGAAACCTCTCTTATGGAGGCACAGGAAAAACCCCTCACATTGAATATCTAGTCCGCTTGCTTGAAAAAGAATTTAAGACTGCAACTCTTAGTCGAGGATATGGAAGAAAATCAAAAGGCTTTGTTATGGCTAACGAATTCTCTTCTTTTCATGAAATTGGAGATGAGCCATTGCAATACCAACAAAAGTTTGAAAACATTAAAGTTGCCGTTGATGAATGCCGCAGGCGGGGCATTAAAATACTGCATAATTCAAATCATGAACTTGATTGCATTTTGTTAGATGATGCTTTTCAACATAGGTATGTCAAGCCGGGCTTATCTATCTTGTTAACCGATTTTCATAAACTTTATGTAAACGATTACCCTATTCCTACAGGAACTTTGCGAGAGCGCCGAAAAGGAGCAAAGCGTGCTGATATTATTATTGTTACAAAAACCAACTCTGTTTTATCGCCCATAACCAAAAGAAGGATTGCAAACTTAATTAAACCCAGAAAAAATCAAACACTATACTTCTCACACATAAAATATGGCTCTAAAATTTCCTTAACTAATTTCACCGAAACACCCGAAAAAAAGAAATATAATACTATTATATTATTTACTGGAATTGCAAACTCCTACCCTTTGCAAGAGCACCTCAGAAACTTTTGCAGTGAGCTAATTGTATTAGACTTTCCCGATCATCATAAGTATAATGAAAAGGACCTCGAAAAAATTAAGACCACATATTTGGATGTTTTTTCAAAAAACAAGATTATTTTTACAACCGAAAAGGATGCAATGCGTCTGATAAAAACAAATCTTTTTGAAGAAATTAAAGATTTGCCCATTTTTTATATTCCTATTGAAATCAAATTTCATTTAGGAGGCGAAAAAGGGTTCAACAAACAAATTGTGGATTATGTTAAAAAAAATAAAAGAAACGGCCGAGTACATTCAGAAACAAGTTAACTCTAAGCCCGAAATCGGAATTATTCTTGGCACAGGCTTAGGTGGCATTGTAAATGAAATCAATATTAAGCACAGCATACCCTACGAAAACATCCCCAATTTCCCAGTCTCAACCGTTGAAGGACATCAAGGAAAATTAATTTTTGGTGAATTAAATGGAAAATCTTTAGTGGCCATGCAAGGCAGATTTCATTATTATGAGGGCTACAGCCTTGATGAAGTTACCTTCCCTGTCAGGGTACTGAAGTTCTTGGGAGTTAAAACACTTCTGGTTTCAAATGCAAGCGGAGGAGTAAACCCAAACTTTGAAATTGGAGACATGATGTTTATTACCGACCATATAAACCTCTTACCCAACCCATTAATAGGCAAAAACCATTCAGAACTTGGCCCGCGTTTTCCTGACATGAGTGAAGCATACGACAAACGACTCATAAAAGAAGCCAGTAAGATTGCACGCCACCATAATCTAAAATATCAAAAAGGAGTATATGCAAGCGTCAGTGGTCCAACTTATGAAACACCTGCTGAATACAAATATATCTATAATCTAGGTGCCGATGCCGTTGGTATGTCAACAGTTCCGGAAATAATTGTTGCACGGCACATGGGAATCACGTGTTTTGCAGTTTCAGTCATTTCTGATCTCGGAGTTGAAGGGCAAATTGTTGAAATTTCACATCAGGAAGTTATTGATGCAGTTCGGCAAATTGAACCCAAAATAATAATCCTAATTAAAGAATTGATTGCAGTTATTTAAGATCGCACAAAAGTAATTCAGTTGTTTTTAGTATAATTGTATAAAATTTCAAAGCTTGAATCCATCATCAACCATAAGCCTGCCCGAAAAAGGGAAGATATATTTCGCCTCCGATTTTCATTTGGGAGTACCCGATTATGAAAATAGTTTACATCGTGAAAAAAAACTTGTTAAATGGCTTGAGTCCATTCGCAAGGATGCTTCTGCGATTTTTTTGATGGGTGATGTATTTGACTTTTGGTACGAATACAAAACGGTAATTCCGAAAGGATATACCCGCCTTTTAGGAAAATTAGCCGAACTCACCGATGCTGGAATAGAAATTCATTTGTTTAAAGGAAATCATGATATTTGGGCTTTTGATTATTTACGTAAAGAATTAAATATTCAACTACACCGTAAGCCGATTATTACAAAATCGCGTGGGGAAACCTTTTTTCTGGCGCACGGCGATGGATTGGGACCGGGAGACTTAGGTTATAAGTTTCTGAAAAAGATATTTGAATTTAAGCCCAACCAATGGTTATTTCGCTGGCTGCATCCTGATATTGGAGCTCGTCTTGGCCTCTACTTCTCAAAAAAAAGTCGCATTGCCAACTTAGCTAAAATGGGCAAAAAAGAAAACAATATTCCTCTTGAAAAAGAAATGCTTTACATTTTCAGCAAGTCTGAACACAAGAAAAACCCCCAAATAAACTATTTTGTTTTTGGCCATCGCCACATTCCATTACAACACGCATTAAGTGAAAAAAGTGAACTTTTCATTTTGGGCGATTGGATCGCTCATTTTAGCTATGCTGTTTTTGACGGAAAAAAGATGGAATTAAAATATTACTCAGCCGACAAGTAGAAATTGTCATAACTTTACTTCTAAATAGGAACTAAAAACAGCGTTAAAATGAATAACACTTACCGAATTATCATCGCCGCACTTGGATTACTTTTCACCATTTTTATGGTTTGGTATTTTTCCAACATTGTTGTTTATTTAATTGTTTCGGCAGTTTTATCAATGATCGGGCACCCGTTGGTGAGGCGGTTTGACAAAATCAGGATATGGAAATTCAAAATGCCACACGCACTCAGTTCACTTTTCGCCCTATTAATTTTACTTTCGGCATTTGTTGGCTTTATTTGGTTTTTTGTGCCTTTAATTGTTTCTCAAGCTCAAATCCTTACTAGCATTAATATCCCCGAAGTGCTCGAATATTTCAAAAATCCCATTGATTCAATAAAAATATTTTTAGTTCAGTATAATGTACTAAGTGTAGATCAAACTATTGAGAGCTTGCTTGAAACTCAAGTTGAATCAATGATTGATATTGCCACATTTTCAAGCTTATTTACAAGCTTAATAAGCACAACCGGATCCTTTTTCATGGCTACATTTTCAATACTTTTCATCACATTTTTCTTTTTGCATGATGAACATATGTTTGAAAATTTTATCATTTTAATCAGCCCGGAAAAATATACTGAAGAAGTAAAACACATTTTTGCTCAAACTAAATTTTTATTAACCCGATATTTTCTAGGATTAATGATAGAAATATTTTCAATGATGACATTAATTACTCTGGGCTTAACAATTCTGGGGATAAAAAATGCTTTAATCATTGGCTTCCTTGGTGGATTAATGAATATTATCCCCTACCTCGGTCCGCTCATTGGAGCAAGCATGGGTGTATTACTTGGTTTAGCAACTACCTTAAGCCATGGCATGTATGATAAAATTGGTATTTACATGCTCGGTATTCTTGGAGCATTTGCTATAGCCAACCTTATTGATAATTTTTTATTACAACCACTAATTTACTCGAACAGTGTAAAAGCACGTCCTATTGAAATTTTTATTGTTATTATTATGGCAGGTAGTATAGCAGGAATTACGGGGATGATACTTGCTATTCCGGCCTATACCGTACTCAGAATTGCAGCCAAAGAGTTTTTAGTACAATCAAGACTAGTAAAAAAATTAACGGAAAAGATATAAAAAAAGCCCGATTAAAATCGGGCTTTTTTTCAAACAGTCATAATGTCTTTATCTTTTGCTTCAAATAGCTTGTCTACCTTTTCACTAAAATTATTTGTCAACTCCTGAATTTTATCCTGTAAATTTTTAGAATCATCTTCGGGCAAGCCATCTTTTTCCAACGATTTTGTATAATCATTCGCTAAACGCCGCGAATTCCGGATACTAACTTTTGACTTCTCAGCTTCATTTTTTGCTTGCTTCACAAGATCTCTACGACGTTCCTCAGTAATTGCAGGAACAACAATCCGTAAAACTTCCCCCTCATTTGTTGGGTTAAAACCAAGATTGGCAGAAAGTATAGCTTTCTC
Source organism: Bacteroidales bacterium (assembly GCA_029931995.1). GTDB lineage: Bacteria > Bacteroidota > Bacteroidia > Bacteroidales. Next base: position 1,659 of record JAOZQX010000045.1, on the reverse strand, counting down.
AATAAGGTTTAGAATACTTTTATCCCAAGGTTGAACAATAATTTGGCGTGGATCGGGCGTATTAATATTTGCTGTTTGGGCAATGGGTGTAAGAACACCGTAATAATCAACCATAACGCCATCTAACATCTGAGGAGTGGCTTTTCCGGCACGTATTTTTTGAAACTCTTTTTCCAAATGCATTAATGCATTTTGCATGCTTTCTTCAGCCTCTTCTAAACAAAATTGAACTTCTTCATCCATTTTAATTATATTTCATTTTAAACAAAAATAACATTTTTTGCTTTTATCAATCCTTCAATAAAAATTTATTCTTTAACAAGAGTTCCCAAAGCTTCTCCTTTTAAAACTCTTAACAAGTTTCCTTCCTTATTCATATCGAAAACCAAAATAGGCAAATTATTTTCTTTACACAGAGTAAAAGCTGTGAGATCCATAATTTTTAGTCCTTTCTCATAAACCTCATCAAAGGTTAATTTTTCAAATTTAATAGCTTTGGGATCTTCCTCCGGATCGGCTGAATAAATTCCATCCACCCGGGTTCCTTTCAAGATAACATCTGCCTCAATCTCAATCGCCCGTAAGGCAGAAGCAGAATCTGTAGTGAAAAATGGATTTCCAGTACCCCCGCTAATAATTGCTACTTCTCCATTCTTTAGAGCTGTAATGGCATTTCGCCGAGACATAGGTTCGGCAATAGGTTCGATAGTTAGTCCTGACAGTAATCTGGCTTTTACACCTAATTTTTCAAGAGCAGATTGTAAAGCCATGCTGTTAATTACTGTAGCCATCATTCCCATATAATCGCCCTGTACACGATCCATGCCGTCAGCAGCACCACTCAGTCCACGATAAATATTACCACCACCTATAACGATGGCAACTTCCACTTTTTGATCAACAGCTAATTTAATCTCTTTGGCATATTGATTTAGGCGACTAGGATCAATACCATGACTTTTTGAACCCATTAAAGCTTCGCCACTAAGTTTCAGAAGTACCCTTTTATATTTCATGTGTTTATAAATTATTTCTCGATTAATTCGTTATTAAATTTTAGGTGTAAAACTCTCATAATCTACATCTTCCTGTTTTGTAAACTGCAATAGGAGTGTCGAATACGTTTCATCACCCGAAGATCGATTTGCCCATAAATTATACTGAACCTCTCCTGCAAACCCAATAAAATAGGTGTCATTCTGAGCACTAATAATTTCCAATTGTGGATTATCCTCTCCTATACTCCGTTCTACCCAAACAGTATTAAAACCCGGAGCACTCATCCTTTCAATTTCCCAAACAGCATTAGTTTCAAATTCTATGATTGCCAAATAATTATTATAAGTATTTAATGAGTAAACCAACTGGAATGAATCTGGGGGATTAACAACATCGTCAATATTGGAATAGCGAGTGATATCGGTATCGAGAGGTTGATTTTTAAAACAACTCGTTATACTAAATGAGATTAGCAAAACAAAAAATATTGAAATGTAAATTGTTTTTTTCATACCTGTTAAAGATACTAATTTACACATTTTTACCGTGGCAATGTTTATATTTTTTTCCACTACCACACGGACAAGCTTCGTTTCTTCCTACCTTTTTCTCCACTTTTACCGGCTGAGTTGTTTGCTGCTGTTGTGTGTCACTATGAGG
>JAOZQX010000044.1 GCA_029931995.1 Bacteroidales bacterium | reverse complement strand
CGATGATGAAACTGAGGAAACCATTGTTGCAGGTATGGGCGAACTTCATTTGGAAATTATTATCGACCGCTTGAAAGATGAGTTTAATGTTGATGTTATTGTTGGAGCTCCATCTGTGGCTTATCGAGAAACTATTACTGAAGCTGTTGAATCAAATTATAAACACTCTAAGCAATCTGGAGGTAAAGGACAATACGCACACACTGTTATGCGTATTGAACCAAATTTAGAGAACGAATATGAATTTGTAAGTTTGATAAAAGGTGGTTCAATTCCAACTGAGTTTATTCCTTCAGTTAATAAAGGTATTAAAAAGACATTAGCAACCGGAGTATTAGCAGGATATCCTATAGAAAATGTAAAAGTTGTACTAACTGATGGAAGCTTTCATGCTGTAGATTCATCTGATTTTGCCTTCCAAACTTGCGCATCTATTGCATTCAAAAATGGATTTATGAAAGGCAAGCCAGTATTACTTGAACCGGTAATGAAAATTGAAATCAATACTCCTGATGATTATATTGGAAATATAGTTGGTGACCTTAACAAAAGAAGAGGTAAAATTGAATCAATGCGCCGTCATCGTAAAGGTTCACAAAAGGTAATTGGTTTCGTGCCATTGATGGAGATGTTTGGATATGCTACGGCAATGAGAAATATTTCATCCGGAAGAGCAAATTACTCAATGGAATTCCATAATTATTCTCCTGTTAGTCAGGAAGTGCAAGAAAGTATTTTAAAGAAGCTGGAAGAAGAAAAAGCATAAATAAAAAAATATTCATGAAAATATTTTTATAGAACAAGGCGTATTCACAATTATCCCTGCTTTTATATAAATTAGTTCATATTTTTATACAAAACTCCCTCGCTGGTAACGAGGGAGTTTTTTTATTTATGACCCTAATAAATTTCTTTTATTAAAATATCAGCACCCCGAAAATTGAAAGATTCGCCTTGTTTTTTTCCTTCCATCGCTTGAAAAATTGGAACCAATGGCGAAATTGCATAATAATCATCTTCCTCAAAATTAAATTTTCCTAAGCCAATTGAGATAAAAAGTTTTTGTTTATCGGTAATTACAAGTGCACCAAATTCAACAGCTCTCATTTCAAGCTTCAAATCAATCTTGTTGAGAGCATCCAATTGTTCATTGGCCTTCAGGAGTTGCTGCGAAAACATATCCCTTTTCCGCATTAACTGTGTGCGGAACGAATCATATCTGTCTTTTGGCATTCCATACTCATTTGCACTTTTTTGAGCATCGTCAATCACCATCTTTAGATTTTTGATGGTTTCCAACTGCATATTCTTACACTCTTCAATCAATCTCTTTTTCAAACTACTCATACCCTGCATTTTTTGCAAAATTAAAAATTCAGGATCAAATCTCATATAAAATATGATAATTTGTAATTTTGTAAAAAAACTACTCTACATGAAAGATATAAACGAAGAACCGGCCTATTCAACCCCAGTCATTGAAATGTTAAAGGTTGCAAACGAATATTGCATTTTTCTTGAGAATGCGGAGAATATTACTAAAAGTGAAATCATGCCGTTCATTCAGCGAATTACTCCATTATTATATCTTAAAGGAAGTTTACTTCCCAAAGTTGAAGTTGATGACAGTGAAGCAGGCGAACGCTTTGTAACACAAGAACAATGGGAAGGGGTCTTTAATACATTAAGAGAACAATTACTTAATGAAGATGAATATTGGCACTTAAACTATAACAGTCCAGATCAAACCGATCCATTAAAAGCCAGTATATCTGAAAATCTATCAGATATTTATCAGGATCTTAAAGATTTCGTTATGCTTTATCAAAAGCCTGCTCGCACATCGAAACAACATGCAGCTATAAACTGCAAGCACCTCTTCGAAACCCATTGGGGCGAAAAAGCACTACAACTAATTCAATGGATTCACTACCTGAATTACAAGGACATAAACACCGAGACATATTCCGATCTTTTTTAATTTTGGTAATTTAAGCACTCTTTTTGCTGCTAAACTTCTTTGGTATTGATAAGTTTACTAATTTTGTTTCGTTTTAATTTAATCTAAATAAAGACTTTTTGGACGGCAAGAGAATAAGCATGACTTTATACGATTTACAGCAAGGTGATAAAGCGATAATTACGAAAGTAAGAGGGCGAGGTGCATTTCGTAAAAGAATTATGGAAATGGGCTTTATTGTTGGAAAAGAAGTTATTGTAGGAAAAAAGGCTCCCCTTAAAAATCCGATTGAGTACACTATCATGGCTTATAATGTTTCATTACGAAACAGCGAGGCTAAACTCATTGAAGTAATTACAGCTCCTGCAGAAAATCATAACAAAAAGAAATTCCATGGTGTAATTTCAGAAGATTCGTTAAAACAATCTAGATTTCACAAGAAAGAAATTAATATTGCTTTGGTCGGCAACCCAAATTCAGGAAAAACAACACTTTTCAATTCGGCCTCTCACTCACACGAAAAAGTAGGAAATTATAGTGGCGTAACTGTAGATGCAAAACAGGCTAAGTTCAAGCATAAAGGTTATACTTTTAATCTCATCGATTTGCCCGGCACCTATTCAATTACCAGTTATTCGCCGGAAGAACTTTATGTGCGAAACCACCTTTTCAACGAAATTCCCGACATTGTTATAAATGTAATTGACGGTTCAAATCTTGAACGAAATTTATATCTCACAACTCAATTAATTGATTTAGATATTAAAGTTGTTGCGGCTCTAAATATGTATGATGAGCTTCAAAAGAAGGGTGATAAATTTGATTATCAATCGCTAGGGAAAATGGTTGGGATACCCATTATTCCAACTGTTTGCTCAAAAGGAAAAGGCTTAAAACAACTTTTTAATAAGGTTATTGAAGTTTATGAAGACAATGAACCAACTCTCAGGCATATTCATATTAACTATGGTGATGAAATTGAGAAATCAATAAGCAAGCTACAAGATGTAATTAGGATTGAGAAGAACAAGATATTAACGAATATTGTTGCACCTCGTTTTACCGGAATCAAACTTTTGGAACGGGATGAGGAAGAACAAAAACGAGTTAAGGAAAATTGCGTAAACCATTCCGAGATATTTGAAATCACAGAAGCTGAAATAAAACGGATTGAAAATCATTTTAATGACACAACAGAAACCATCATTACCGATTACAAATATGGTTTTATTGAGGGAGCTCTAAAGGAAACTTTTAAGCAAAGCAAAAAAGATATTAGGCATCGTAGCCGACTGATTGACAACATACTCACCAATAAAATATTAAGCTACCCTATTTTCGTGTTTTTTATGTGGCTGATGTTTCAATCTACATTTACGCTTGGTGCTTATCCAATGGAGTGGTTTGAAATTTTAGTTGGGAAATTTGGAAACTTAGTTTCAGGCTTACTACCTCAAAATATGCTTCGCGATCTTTTAGTTGACGGAATTATTGGAGGAGTTGGTGGAGTTATTGTTTTTCTTCCAAATATTTTAATATTATTTTTCTTTATATCAATTATGGAAGATACAGGCTATATGGCCAGAGTAGCTTTTATTGTTGATAAAATTATGCATAAAATTGGATTGCATGGGCGTTCATTCATTCCAATGTTAATGGGTTTCGGTTGCAATGTTCCTGCAATTATGGCCACCCGAACTATTGGAAGCAGAAACGATCGTTTGGTAACAATGCTTATTAATCCGTTTATGTCGTGTAGTGCCCGATTGCCTATCTATGTTTTAATAATCGGAACCTTTTTTACCGAACATCCGGGACTGATGTTGTTTACAATATATTCTATTGGTATTATTCTTTCCATCATTATTGCAATCATTTTCAAGAAAACACTTTTCAAATCCAAAGAATTACCATTTGTTATGGAGCTCCCACCCTATCGGATGCCTACAACAAAAGCAATTTTCAGACATACATGGTTTAAAGGTTCTCAGTATTTGAAAAAAATGGGTGGCGTAATTCTTATCGCATCCATCATTATTTGGGCACTGGGATATTTTCCTCAATCAAATGAAATTGATCAAGCCTATGAATTGCAAGCAAAAAATACAACTGAACAATTTGATGCATTGGCTCAAAACACTACCGACGAGTTACAATTAGATTCAATACAAGTTGAGAAACTCATCAAACTCCACCAAATTGAAAATGGACGTATAAGTGCTCAACAAGAAAATTCACTGATTGGAAAAATCGGACACTTTATTGAACCTGTCATTCTACCTTTAGGCTTCGACTGGAAAATGGGCGTAAGTTTATTGGCTGGGATAGCCGGAAAAGAAATTGTTGTTAGCACTTTGGGTGTACTTAACCAAACCGACATTACCGCCGAAGATGACTCAAAAGGTTTATCCCAAAAATTAAAAGAGCTAACATTCTCACATCCGAAGCGAGCTGGAGAAAAAGTACTCACACCAGTCTCTGCTTTTGCATTTCTTATTTTCATACTTATTTATTTCCCTTGTGTTGCAGTAATTGTTGCAATTCGCAAAGAATCAGGTGGATGGAAATGGGCATTATTTATGGCTGCATACACAACAGCTTTGGCATATTTGCTTTCATTTGCTGTTTACCAAATTGGCACCCTTTTATTCTAACCTTTCCCTAATTGAGACTTTATATTTCAATTTTAGAATTTCGAAACACCTAATCAATTGTTTTTCTACACATTAAATTACTGGCACAATCTATGAAATAAGAATATTTTATATTCTGATTGTATGTATAATATTTTAATAGTAGAAGACAACGACATAAACCAAAAGGTGTTATGCGCTTATTTAAATAAAAATCATATTTCTTTAACGGTGGCGAAAAATGGCAACGAAGCTGTTTCCTATTTTAACAAATCAAAATATGATATAATACTTATGGATATTGCCATGCCCGAAATGGATGGCTTACAGGCCACAAAAAATATTCGCAAGAAAGAAAACGGCAGCAAGAGGCATACTCCTATTATAGCTGTAACAGCAAGCGATCCTCACAGAAACAGATACACATTTTTTGAAGCAGGAATTGATGATTATATTGCTAAGCCTGTGAATCCTGAAATATTAATGGAAAAAATCACTCAGCATTCAAAGATTCAATTCTAAGTTTATATCAAAATCTTTTTTTAAATTTGTAAATAAGACGGCACTAAATTAAGTAGAGACATGGTAATTGATAAAGAAAAATTTCAGGAAAACTTTAAACATTTTGATAAGGAATTAATTGTTGAAATTATTGATATGTTTATTACTGAACATCCTGATCGGATGAGCCAAATCAAAAAGAATATTGATGATTCAGATATGGACGCATTGCGATTTAACGCCCACAGTTTTAAGGGTGTTATTGCAAATTTTATGGCTGAACTCCCAAAATCACATGCCAAAGATCTCGAAGATAAATCTAAGATGAACGACACAAATGACCTGAATGAAATATACGAGAATCTTCAAAATTCCACTAAAGAGTTATTAAATAACCTAAAAGAAATCCGGATGATTTACGCCAATTAAAATCACCCGGATCCAAAATTTATATTCCAAAATATATTATTCTTCAGTAGCTAAATCCCTGATTTGCGATTCAATTTCTTCTGACAATTCTGGATTATCTAACAATAAATTTCTCACAGCATCGCGACCCTGCCCGAGTTTTGTTTCTCCATAGCTGAACCACGAACCACTTTTTTTGACAACTTGTGCCTCAACACCCATATCAATAATCTCACCTGTTCTGGAAATACCTTCACCATATATCATATCGAATTCAGCTTTACGGAAAGGAGGAGCCACCTTATTTTTCACAACCTTAACACGAACTCTATTACCCATTACATTATCACCTTCTTTAATCTGGCCAATCCTACGAATGTCCAGACGCACGGAAGAATAGAATTTCAGGGCATTACCACCAGTGGTTGTTTCCGGATTCCCAAACATCACACCAATTTTTTCGCGAAGTTGGTTAATAAAAATACAGCAAGCACCTGTTTTACTAATAGTTGCAGTAAGTTTACGTAAAGCCTGCGACATTAAACGAGCCTGTAATCCCATTTTCGAATCACCCATATCACCTTCAATTTCACTACGGGGAGTAAGGGCAGCAACAGAATCAATCACAATAATATCAATGGCTCCTGAACGAATCAAATTTTCTGTAATTTCAAGGGCTTGCTCACCATTATCGGGTTGCGAAACCAATAAATTTTCAATATCAACACCAAGCTTCTTAGCATAAAAACGATCGAAAGCATGTTCAGCATCAATAAAGGCGGCAATGCCTCCTTGCTTTTGCGCCTCAGCAATTGCATGGATTGCCAAAGTTGTTTTACCGGAAGACTCGGGTCCATAAATTTCAGTTACCCGACCTTTAGGTATCCCTCCAATTCCTAATGCAGCATCTAAACCAATTGAACCGGTTGAGATAGCCTCAATATTTTCAACGGCTTCATCTCCGAGTTTCATAACAGCTCCCTTACCGTAGGATTTTTCAATATTTCCTAAGGTAATTTCAAGTGCTTTTAATTTATCCTTTTTTAGTTTATCAATTGAGTTTTCTTCTTTACTCATTTTATTTTGTATTAAGTTTAACTTCTTCTAATATTTGCTCAGCATGAGCCTTTGTTTTCACTTTTGAAATCACTTCATCAATAATTCCATCTTCAGAAATCACGAAGGTGCTTCTCAAAATTCCTTCATATTCACGACCCATAAATTTTTTGGAACCCCACACTCCATAAGCTTTAATAATTTCTTTTTCAGTATCGGCAATTAATAAAAAAGGGAGTTGATATTTCTTAGTAAATCTTTGGTGAGATTTTTCAGAATCGGCACTTACACCAATTACAACAAAACCATTTTTCAGCATCAAATCATAATTATCCCTCAAATTACATGCTTCGGCAATACAACCCGGAGTATTATCCTTTGGATAAAAGTACAGTATTATTTTTTTGCCTCTAAAACCAAACAAACTCAACTTACTTCCATCTTGCACGACCACTTCAAAATCAGGAGCTTTATCACCAACTTTAAGCATATTTTTCTTGTTTTTCCCTCTTACAAATATATCTATAATTGCACGCTTATATTTAAATTAAGACAAGCATTTATCAACAAATTAGTGATTGAGCTTATCGAAATACTTACAAAATTTTGTCAACCCACATTCGTTACATTTTGGTTTACGAGCCCCACAAACATACCTGCCATGAAGGATTAGCCAATGGTGAGCAATAGAAATTTTTTCTTCAGGAATATGTTTGATTAATTGCATTTCAGCTTGGTAAGGATTTTTAGCATTGCTTGTTAAACCCAGTCGAGCTGAAACCCTGAAAACGTGGGTGTCGACTGCCATGGCTGGTTTATCATAAACAACTGAAGCAATAACATTGGCCGTTTTTCGTCCTACACCAGGTAATTTTTGCAACTCAGAAATCTCATCAGGAACAACTCCCTTAAATTCTTGCATTAAAGTTTTGGCCATACCAAGCAAGTGTTTCGACTTATTATTAGGATACGAACAACTCCTTATCAACTCAAACACCTCTTCGATACTAGCATGTTGTAATTTTTCAGCATCAGGAAATTTTCCGAAGAAAGAAGGAGTAATTTTATTCACCCGTTTATCAGTACACTGAGCCGATAAAATAACCGCAACTAATAATTCGTACGGACTTTTATAATCCAACTCTGTTTCAGCAATAGGCTGATGAGCAGAGAAGTAATCTATGATATGTTTGAATCGCTCTTTTCTCGTCATAAAATCGTTGTAAAATATAATACCAGAATACAAAAAAAGTCCCGATAAAAAAATTATCGGGACTTAAAGATAGTTAATAATTAACTTAGTTTAAAATCACATTAACCATACCAATTTTTTTTGTTTTATGCACAGATAATGCCTTTGCATAGCTTAAAATCGTTTTCACTGTTAACTCACTTGGACCATCCCCTAACAATCTCATTTTTTTCAATTCGCTATTAATAAACAGCTTAAGAGTTTTAGGGTAATTGGGGCTTAACAGTATATTTTCATCAAGAGTAGAGAGTTTCCTCATATAATTTGTTTTAGTTTCTAATCGATTTATAGTATGCTAACGAAAATGAGTTTGCATTATTATATAATGATAACAAAAATTATTTTATAAGAATCAATTCTTTCTCTTCAACTAATTTTCTAAGATTTATCAATGCATAACGCATACGCCCAAGAGCCGTATTAATACTTACATCTGTAGATTCAGCAATATCTTTGAAACTCATTCCTGAATAATATCTCAACCGAAGCACTTCTTTTTGTTCCAGTGGTAAATACTCAATTAGTTTTCTTACATCAGAATATATCTGACTCATGACTAATTGCTCCTCAATCGA
>JAOZQX010000342.1 GCA_029931995.1 Bacteroidales bacterium | reverse complement strand
TTGTCTTCTTGGGTTTCTTATTTACTTATCGGAATTACAGAATCCAGAATACTCGAAAATTTGTAGTTTATAATGCCGGTTACGGTATGGCTCTCGATTTTTTATCATCAGGGAAGAATCTTCTTTTAGTGGATAGTGTTATGAGTAATGATGGGAGGAAGATTGGATTCACAGCCGAAAATCATTGGGTTTATTTAGGCATTAAGAAACCGAAAATCATACTCAATAACTTTGATGACACCATTCAAAATTTAAGCCTTCTAAAATATAGCTCAGTTATTAATTTTTATGGAAAGAAAATCCTAATTCTAAATGGAAAAATGAAAGACCATCAGTTGTTAAATACTGCTAAGTTTGATTATGTGTTGCTAACTTCAAATCCAAGGGTGAAATTAAATGAGCTGGATTCGCTTTATCATCCAACTCAAATAATTGTCAATGGGAATAATTATCAAAGCTTTCAAAAAGAATGGGAAGCTGAATCTGCAGAGCTAAATATTCCGGTGTGGTTTATAACAAAAAAAGGAGCTTTTATTATTGACCTGAATTAAAATCGAAGCGATAAACAACTTAGTCCACCGTCCATTTTTTCAAACTCGCTCATATCCAATTCAATTATTTTATAGGGCAAAGCAGATAGTTTTGCTTTGGTGTTGGGGAATCCTTTGGGCATAATTATGCAGTCATTAATACGTACACAATTTGAGGCATAGGTTTCTTCAGCTGTGATGAGTATTTTTTTGTAATCCTTTAATTCATTGGTGTTTTTTAAAGATTCCATCAGAACAATAATCCCATCACCAATATAATTTACCCCTGATTTTAAATGCAGACTATCTATTACGTCGATGGTCGAAGCGGTATAAGTATATTTGTTTAAAAAGCTTGAAAGTTGGCGGGCTCCTTCTTTATTGGTTCTGTCTGAAAGTCCGATATAAAAATGATTTTCAAGCTGCATAATATCACCTCCATCTAAAGTGCCGGGAGCTGCAACTCTTTCAATTGGGCGATGTTTTATCAATTCTTCAGCGATACTCTCCACTTCTCCTTTTCTTGATTCATGTCCGGGGCGGCTAATGATCGCACATTTTTTGGTAACAATAGCGGTATCTTCCACAAAAGTGCTGTCAGGATAATTTTCCTCAGCTACCAATTCAATAAGCTCTAATCCGCAAATTTTCAGGGCTTCGCAATAAGCTTGGTGTTGTGCAAGACATAATTGATAATCAGGTCTGCCTAAGTTTGAGGAGCTTAATCCCTGACTAAATGTTGTGCTTGGTTTGCGTACAATTGCTTTACTGAACATCGCCTTAATATTAGCTTATAAATGTATGAAAGCTCGGCGGTTAAATAATTCTAAAAATTTAAATAAAATATTTTGTGAATTTAAAAAAACACTTATCTTTGCACGGCTTTACAAAAGCAATGTTCTATAAAATATTGGTCCGGTAGTTCAGTTTGGTTAGAATACGTGCCTGTCACGCACGGGGTCGCGAGTTCGAGTCTCGTCCGGACCGCAAAAGGAGGAAAGATAAAATCTTTTCTCCTTTTTTTATTATAGGTTTTTTGTTTATATAATTTCCTCTCCCCAGTTTATTTCTATTCAATCCCTTAATTATGTTTCTTTTAAAAAAATCCATAAATTTGATATATGATTGAATTTATCCTCAACGATCAAAAAATAAAGACCGAAAAGGCAGATGGTATTTCGCTTCTGGATTTTATCAGGAAGGAAAGTCATTTGCTTGGAACAAAGATAGGTTGTCGCGAGGGTGATTGCGGAGCATGTACGGTTCTTGAAGGTAGCTTGAATTCAGAGGGCGTAAAATACAAATCCATTGTTTCATGCCTTACACCATTGATAAATGCACAGGGAAAACATATCGTAACTATTGAAGGTTTGAATATGGATGAGCTTTCGCCTGTGCAAAAAGCAATGACCGACAATGCAGCCACTCAATGTGGGTTTTGCACACCGGGTTTTGTGGTTTCGCTTACAGGGCATTTACTTTCGAACCATGAAAGTGATGCTATAGAATCAATTAGCGGAAATATATGCAGGTGTACGGGCTATAAATCAATCGAAAAGGCAGCCCATCATGTAGATGATTTGAAAAAATCCTTAGAACCAAAACGTGAATTGGAGAATTTGGTTAAAATAAAAGGCTTACCCGAATACTTTTTATCTATTCCCGAAAGGCTTTCAAAAATTAAACCACCGATTAACCAAAACAGGGGTGAGGAAATTCTGA
>JAOZQX010000043.1 GCA_029931995.1 Bacteroidales bacterium | reverse complement strand
GTATGTACTCAGCTAATTCTTCATTAGTGAGTGATTCCAATTTATTACCCCAAATAATTTTTTTACTTATACTTTTCATTTTAACTATTAAATTTTCAAATATTTGTCTTATTGTCATTTTATCCTCTCAACGCTAATAATTCTCTACAATTTGATATTAAATTTGAATATATTGTATTTTTTATAAGTATTTAATTTCTAAGGTTAATATAAATTTCACGAAATTCTTTTTATCCGCAAAGCCAGCAAAGAACTAGAAACTTGGTTCGGACACAAACTAACCAAACAAGAAGCCCAAGAAATTTCGGGCATTAAAAACGTACAGCCTATGGGGCGAATGGAGGCTGTGCTTCGTGAAATTATTTTGGCTTCTGAAAATGTTTATTTCAATTGCAACGAATCTCCCAAATTTGAAACCGATTATCCGTTGCGGGATGATCGCTTTGCGAAAATAATAAAAGACAAATACCCAACGCATGAGTTTGAACGTGCCGCTCCATTGATGAGCGAGCTTCGAACCATCAAATCCGATATCGAAATTGAATTGCTTCAAAAAGCATGTGATATTACCGAAAAAGGATTTCGCAGGCTTTTAAAATATGTTAAACCGGGTGTAAAAGAATATCAGGTACAAGCAGAAATTGACCATGAATTTGGATTGAATGGAGCCAATGGACATGGCTATCCACCAATCATTGCTTCAGGAATCAGTGCCTGTACTTTGCATTATATTGAAAATGACAAAGAGTGTAAAGACGGAGATTTATTGCTGATGGATTTTGGAGCTGAATATGCAAATTATTCAGCAGATCTTACACGTACCATCCCGGTAAACGGAAAATTTACTTCTCGCCAAAAAGAAGTTTATGAAGCTGTTTTACGTGTTCAAAAACAAGCTATTCAACTATTGGTAGTAGATAACACCATTGAAAAAGTGAATGCTTCCGTAAACAAGCTAATGGAAAAAGAGATTGTGAAATTGGGTTTAATGCAGCAAAGCGAAGCCAATGATCCGCAAATAGCCAAAGGCATTTTATTTAATTATTTTATGCATGGCACTTCACATTTTTTAGGCTTAGATGTACATGATGTTGGATTAAAAACAGAGCCTTTCAAAGCCGGCATGGTTTTTACCTGCGAACCGGCACTTTATATACAAGATGAGAAAATAGGCATCCGTATTGAAAATGATATTTTAATAACAGAAAACGGACCTGTTGATTTAATGAAGAACATTCCGATTGAAGTGGATGAGATTGAGGAGCTAATGGCAAAATAGAAAATGACAAATGACAAGCACCAAATTACAAACTATTTGATTTTGGAATTTATTTGTTTTTTGGGATTTGAGATTTGGAATTTTAACAATTTGAAAAAATAAATTTAATTATAAAAACACACATATTATGTTTAAAAAAGAAGTTTATATCGACCGTCGTAAGCGTTTAAGAAAAGAAATGAAATCGGGTTTAGCCTTGATTTTAGGAAATTCTGAAGCGTCTTATAATTATCCTGCCAATACATATCACTTCCGCCAAGACAGTGATTTTCTGTATTTCTTTGGATTGGATATTCCAGATTTTGTAGGTGTGATGGATATTGATAATGATAAAGATTACATTTTCGCCAATGACGTAGATATTGAAGATATCATTTGGATGGGCTCTCAACCCTTGATTAAAGATTTGGCAGCCAAAGTTGGAGTTGAAAATACAGCCCCATATACAGAATTGTCAGATTTCTTAAAAGGGGCTGAAAAAGAAGGGCGTCAAATTCATTTCTTACCTCCTTATCGTGGCGATCGTTTGGTTCAGTTTAATCAATTGTTAGGTTATGAAGTTTCTAAAGTAAAAGAAATGGCTTCTTTAGAATTAATTCAGGCCGTTGTTAAACTTCGTTCAATTAAAGATGATTACGAAATTGCTGAAATCGAAAAAGCCGTAAATATTGCATACGACATGCACACTACAGCGATGAAAATGTGTAAAGATGGTATAGTTGAACGCGAAGTTGCCGGAACCATGGAAGGTATTTCTTTGGCTCAGGGTGGACCCGTTTCATTCCCTATCATTCTTTCCATCAATGGTCAAACCTTACACAATCATTATCATGGAAACACCATGACTAAAGGTCGGATGATGATTGCTGATGCAGGTGCAGAAACAACCATGCATTACTCAAGTGATATTACCCGTACAACTCCGGTAGGAGGAAAATTCAACGATCGTCAAAAAGCAATTTATAATATTGTTTTAGAAGCCAATGTAAAAGCAATTGAAGCCATTAAACCGGGAATTGAATATAGAGAAATTCATTTCTTGGCAGCAAAAATTATCGCTACAGGATTAAAAGAATTAGGCTTAATGAAAGGTGATGTAGACGAAGCAGTTAATGCAGGTGCACATACATTATTTATGCCTCACGGCTTAGGTCATATGATGGGATTGGATGTTCACGATATGGAAGGTTTGGGCGAAAACAATGTTGGCTATAACGAGAAAACAAAACGTGCTACTCAGTTTGGAACAGCATATTTACGTTTAGGTCGCGAGCTACAATCCGGATTTGTTTTAACTGTAGAACCAGGTTGTTATTTCATTCCTGAGTTAATTGAACAATGGAAAAATGAAGGAACCAATGCAGAATTTATCAACTTTGATAAAGTAGAAGAATACAAGAATTTTGGTGGTATTCGTATCGAGGATGACATCTTAGTTACTGAAACAGGATATCGTGTACTTGGAAAACATATTCCAAAAACCGTTGAAGAGATTGAAGCTATTTGTGCTTCTTAAGATTTAGAAGAACATTGAGCGGAGTCGAAATGTGAGTCTTCGGCTTCCCTTCGACTACGCTCAGGGTGCTCTTGCCCTAGACAAACCTTTCGTTTCAAATCTACTAAGTCGCCTTTAAACAAAAAGCCCTTTGTATAATTTACAAGGGGTTTTTTGTTTAGTGTAACATTTTAAATCCCGCTACCGTCTTTACCCGAAGACTATTGAGGTTTACCCTATAAAAAATGTCGTTCACCGAAACATGCTGACATAAACTTAATATATGATCTATTTTTGGCTTTAAATCAGAAGTTTATCATTAAAATAAATCAAGATGTTACAGAATTATTTGCTTATTGCCTTTCGCAATTTTCTCAAGAACAAACTTCATGTTATAGTTAATGTATTAGGAATTGGTGTTGCGATAGCCTGTTGTATTGTGGCCTATTATAATGTGCGTTTCCATTATAATTTTAATAATCAGCACAGTAAAAAAACTGATATATATAAAGTGGCTCTGACCAAAGATATGAATGGCAGACAACAGCCTTATGGTATTACACCATTAACACTGGGTCCATCTATTGAAAATACCATTATGGGAGTAGAGCAAGTGGTAAGATATACGAACCCAACCTATGCTATCCGGTACGAAGAAAATATTTTTGATAAACGAATTGGTTTTACCGACGAGACTTTTTTAGAAATGTTTGATCTCAATATTATTTCAGGAGATAAAAACAGATTAAAAGATAAAAACAGCATTTTGATTAATCAATCATTGGCAAAAGTTTGCTTTGGTGATGATGAAGCACTCGGAAAAACACTTACCGTTTATAATAATGATGGCAAGGCTTACAATTTAATGGTTGGAGCTGTTTACGAAGATTTTCCAGAAAATTCAAGCTTTAGGAGTCAGGCCTTATGCTTAATCGACAACTATATCGACATGAACAAAATCGATGAATTTAGTTGGCGAGGATGGGTAGCTGCTACCTTTTTGTTAATCCCTGATGAAAGTAAAGTGCCTATTGCAGAACAAGAAATAAAGAAATTTGTTGATGTTCAAAATGATGCTCGTAAAGATTGGATCGTTGGCACATTTTATATCGAATCATTAAGTAAGATTCCATCAAGCGAAAGAGAAATTTGGAATGCTTGGTTAAATCAGGGCTTACATCCAGCAGCACTCTTAGCACCACCCTTAATGGCAATAATATTATTAATTCTGGCATGTTTAAATTTCATGAATACTGCATTGGCTACCTCCAGTAGCCGCCTAAAAGAAATTGGAATTCGAAAAACAATGGGGAGTTCTCGCAGGAATACGATCATGCAATTTTTAGGAGAAAATCTTTTAGTTTGTTTTCTTGGTATGGTAACAGGATTGCTTATCAGTAGTTATTTATTGGATGCTTATAGCGATATGTGGCCGTGGATGACATTAAAAATGAATCTTACCGATAGTATGGATTTATGGTTGGTATTGTTGGGCTTATTGTTGTTCACAGGGCTTTTAGCAGGTGCTTATCCTGCATTTTACATCAGTAAATTTAATCCTGTAAATATTTTAAAAGGAGATGTAAAATATAGTGGAGCCGGATTATTTTCTAAGATCTTGCTTGTTCTGCAATTCACTATTGCCATTATGGGATTGGTATCAGCCAATATTTTTATTCAAAACGCCTATTATCAGGAAACCTTAGATATGGGTTACGATAAGGAAAATATTATTGCTGTTCCGGTAGATGATAAATCAAAGTTGGAGGGATTGAAAAATGAAATCGTACAAAATCCTTTGATTACATCCGTTGGCGTTTCAGAAGAACATATTGGCTGGGGTAATTATATGAGCAGCCTTAAATGGGCAGAAGAAGAACATGAAGTCCGTATGTTTGATATTGGACGTGGCTATTTTGATGCCATGGGCTTGGAGCTGGTAAAAGGTTCAACTTTTGACAAGAACTTTAAAGAATCGGATCGAAATAAAGCAGTTATTGTAAATGAAAAATTGCTTGTAGATTACGGCTGGAAAGATGACCCGATTGGGAAAAGATTACGGATGAACGACACCACTGAATTAAGGGTTGTTGGAGTTGTAAAAGATTTCTACCCTTACGGATTTTGGGTAAAAATCGGACCTATGGGACTCCGACTCGGTGCTACCGACAGAATGCGTTTTCTAATTGCTCGGGTCGATGAAAAAAACCTGACAAAAGTAAACGAGTATTTACAAACAACCTGGGACGAAATAATACCAAACGAACCATATGCAGGCTTTTATCAGGAAGAACGTTTGGCTGAAGCCAAAGATGTAAATAAGCAAATCAAGAAAATATTCAATTTTCTGGCAATAGCCTCTGTGCTTTTATCTTTAGTTGGACTTTATACTTTGGTATCACTTACCATAATCAAAAAAACAAAAGAGATTGGTATCCGAAAAGTATTGGGTGCACCCTTTGGTGCTTTAATACGAATGATTAACCGTGATTACCTCATAATCTTAACTATTGCCAGTGGTTTTGGAGCTTATCTGGGTTATTTTGCTTCCAATAGTTTGATGGGCAGCATTTGGGAATATCATATGGATATTTCTATCCTAAATTTAATCATTCCTGTTGCGTTGATGTTAATTGTTTCTGCCACTACAATTTTACGAAAAGTATATATCGCCACTAATCAAAATCCGGTAGAATCCTTGAAATACGAATAAAGTTTAGTGGATATTGAGCGTAATCGAAATGGGGCTTCGGCTCCGCTCAGCCACCAAATAATCGGTCATCGAGCGGAGTCGAGATGTGTATCAACTACGCTCAATCACCATTCTCTTATAATTTCTCACCACACTGGTGACAAAAATTTGCTTTTTCAGCCATTAAAATTGAATCGCAATTAGGACAATTTTTTGCCTTTTCATTTGCCTTTGCCTTAACCATTTCACTAGTAACAATCCCGGTAGGAACAGCAATAATCGCATAACCAATAATCATTAAAAATGAAGCTACAATTTGCCCAAAAACCGTAGTTGGGACAATATCTCCATATCCAACCGTAGTAATGGTTACAATAGCCCAATAAATACTTCGGGGGATGCTGTCAAAACCACTTTGTCCATGTTCAATAATATACATCAATGTACCAACAATGACCACTATAATTAGTATGGAGCCAAAAAAAACAATGATTTTATGCCGACTATCAATTAGTGCTTGGCGCAGAACACGGCCACCTCTAATATAACGACTCAATTTTAATATCCTGAAAACTCGAACTAAACGAATAAAACGTATGACTAACAGTAATTGCGCACCTTCAATAAACAGGCTGAAATAAGTAGGAATGATGGAAAGAAAATCGACAATCCCCATAAAACTAAAGATGTATTTTAGGGGTTTAGGGGAAGATAAAATACGACCAATATATTCAATGGTAAATAAAATGGTAAATGCCCATTCTACATCTCTTAAAATAATTCCATGTTCATGACTAATTTTTGAAACACTTTCGAGCATAACTGCCAGTACCGAAAGAATGATGGAGATTAACAGAACTATATCAAATAATCGTCCTCCAAAAGTTTCATAACCGAAAATAATTTTATGCAATTTTTTCCGCCAAGGATGAATTTTTTTTAATTCAACATTGCCAGTTCTATTTGGACTCATAAATCTTTAATTTAAAAATAAAGATAATGAAAACTTACTTTATAAGCATTCAAAAGGGATTATCATTAATAAAGATCTTGTGTGTTTATCAAATCAATAAATAGTCATTATACTAAAACAACTGATTTGGTTTCTAACAAAACATCATCAAAATAAAGCTGCAAATAATATATGCCCGGTGAAATTCTATTGCCACTTGAGTCCACAGCATCCCAAGTTATAATTTTTGAACCTTCAAAAATCGGTTTACTTAGCAAGTAAATAAGCCGTCCGTAATTATCAATTACTTTAATCTCAAGTTTAGAAGCCTTAATGTTATTAAGAGAAATATTGAGCTTGTACTTAAATGGATTAGGATAGACTTCTAGTTCCGCAATCAAACTATAGACGTCTTCACGTATTGCAGTAGTATTATCTATACTATAAACTATCAATGCCTCATCAGCATTAATGTATAACAAATTGCAATAATAATCCTCACTATTTTCTAGTATAATTTCCTGTGCAACAAATTGTATCTGAGAATTTTCCTGAGAATACAACATGCAAAGTCCATATATCTCCAGCCCATTATAATAAGCACTTGGTCTATCTTGTCTATACACGGTTGATATATTCCAAACACCATCTACTTTTTCTGCAAGTCTAATATTGCCCAAGCTAATGCAATTTCGAGGATCGTGTGTTGAGGCAATGTCAGTAAAAGCAATGAGAGGGTTATTATTGCCATCAAAAAATAAGTTTGTCAATCCTCCGGTATAGTCTCGCCCATCTCTGGCATAATAACCATCATCGGCATCACATACTAACTCATGACTCCATTCCTGATTTGATATTCGCTTGGAAAGATACAGCTTAGCAGACATTGCAGACCCAGTAGTGACTCTTTTTACGTAACACGAGGATAAATGTGGCATGTCATTATTATCCAAACATAATGACATGAAAAATGCTGCATCATCTCTGGTGTTAGGATCATGGTTAAAAGCGGTTTCTATTTGCCAATCTCCAGAACGATTATTGGCATACTGTATTCTACTTGGTGCAGTCCAAGACATTGCATCTACCTGTTCTCCAAATATTACATGTGCAAATCCTTCTGAATCAATTTTTATATCCTGACGATTAAATGTTTTTGAATATTCATCATTGGTATAAGTCATATCGTAAGTATGGATTTGGTCTTTCACCCACATTCCACTTGCATTCGTAATATGATAAAGATTCGCATTTTGAAATGCTAGATAGTAATCATCTGAATCTGGATTAGATCTGGTTTTTAGTACCAGTAAATGGTATTTATCACCTGTACTGATGTCAGCCGAAACTTCATAAAAAAACTTACCACCTTCATTTTGATCATGTATAACAAGCTCAAAATCCCATTCATTTGCATCTGTTTTAAAATAATGATATAAAAACTGGTTGCTATTACTAGACTGAGAAAAGAATACATGAGGTTTGGAGTCGGAGTCAAAAAGCAACACACATACTTCAAGATTGGAGCCACTTGAAATTACTTCTTTTGAATTGCTTCCATCCGGTTTTATAAGCTTGAAAAAAAGATTGTTATTATATTTATTGTAATACACAATTCCAATATCACCATTAAATGCTATTTGAGCCCATTCATTGCTGTGACTTTCATTGGGGCCATAAAAAATAGGAACAGGAGAAGTTTTTGTATTTTTAAAACCTAGTAAAATTGGTGTCCAACAAAAAATACTTAAAAAAAGTATAACTAAGGAAATACTTGTTTTTTGATTTTTTTTCATAAATTATTTCTTGTATGAATAATCCCTGTATAAATATTTAGGTAAAATAAAAAAACAAATATGAGAACCACAATCGATATCTACCAACTGTTACTAAAAAAGAACCAATAACAAAATAAAACATATTTCTGTTTTTAAAAATATTCTAAATTAGTCCTATGAACAAATACATACGAGAATAAAGATATCAGAAACTAAAAATTGCTCAAGAAAAGGGACTAAAAACCCACTTAACTAATATTGACCAATTTGCTTAT
>JAOZQX010000341.1 GCA_029931995.1 Bacteroidales bacterium | reverse complement strand
AGAAGGAAATAGAAGACCAGTAGATTGTAGCTAAAAATAACTACCCCCAATGATCAACATGATCAGTATTCCCGAAATATAAGGTTTAATTAAGAAGCCGATAATGTGATCCATCGGGCTTAATTCTTGTTCAATAATTTTATAATCAGATAAACCAGCTAATTCTAATACTTCGGTAATATTTTCAGCTTCTCCTTCACAAAACCCGTTTTTAATGGCTTCGGAGACTGTAAAAGTCAAAACGCTCCCCGAATCAATAACATGCTCGATTTTAATTCTCGGATCGACCATGGCTTGGGCAATGTCAGGATCTCTTTCATTTGCTTCAGCAGTTGATCGCATTAAAGATCGCATGTAGGATTGATATTTGTCGGCAACTACTTCGCCAGTTTGATTAACAACAGTAGCAGCACCAATATTAGATCCCTTACGCATATATATACTGTCGCAGGCAATGGAAATTAAGGCTCCAGCCGAAGCAGCATTATTATCAATAAATACCATTGTGGGAATTGGAAATTGTAAGAGTGCAGTGCGTATCGAATCGGCTGCATCCATTAGTCCGCCGTATGTGTTCATATGAATCAGAACATAATCAGCAGATATTTCTTTTGCTTCCTCAAGTGCAAGTTTTGTTTGTCGCCAAACCGGAGGTGCAATTTCTTCTTTAATATTAAATTTATAGACGATGGTTTTTGTGCTATCCTCTTGTGCGAAAGATGTAGGTGCTGAAAAAATAAAGAGGCTCAACAAAAATAGGACAAAGTATTTTGAGATTAAATTCATTTGGTAATAATAAGTTGATAATTGAGAGAAAAAAAAGATTTTCTATTTGTGCATTCTGTTGTAAAGCTTTTTCCACGATCTTCTGCGCCAATATTTCATGCTCCAGTATCTTCCCCAACGGATGTTGGTCCACATGCGTTCGTGGGCATAATAGATAATAAATTTGGCGAAAAATTCCACACTGGCAATCATACCTGCGTTCTCAATGCTTTCGTCAACTGATTTATTCGTATATCTATTAAAAACTATAAAACTGATTAAAAAGGTAGTTCCCGTTGCAATAATCCGCCAACTAAAAGCTTTTAAAATACTTCTTGCCGGACTGTCTTTTTCCTTTCCCTGTTCAATTTTAAAAGAAGATTTGTCGGTCATTTTAGTTATATCAGTTAATAAGAATAACAATAATAATTAATTTGAACAATTTAAGCAAAATAATTTCTGATGCTTTTTAATAGTTCTTTTTGAATATTTTTATTTGATGTGATGATTTCTTTTCCGTAAAGATAGTCTTTTCCTCCATTGAAGTCCATGCATTTTCCTTTGGCTTCCTGAACGAGAATTATACCGGCAGCAACATCCCAGGGGTTTAATCCATATTCATAAAATCCATCAAAACGACCACAGGCTACATAGGCTAAATCTACCGCTGCCGAACCTAACCTTCTGACCCCTCTGGTGTTTTGCATAAAATACTTAAATAGTTGGAGGTAAGGTTCTAATCGGCTGTAATCATAATAAGGGAAACCTGTTGCGAGCAAGGAGTCGTCAAGTGTTTTTGTTTTTGAAACCTGAATTTTTTTACCATTTAAGAAAGCTCCTCCATCTTTCCAGGCATAAAAGCATTCGTCTTGGTTAATTTCGTAAATAACCCCCGAAATAATTTTATTTTTATGTGCAAGTGCAATGCTGATTGAAAAAATTGGGAGGCCATGAATGAAATTGGTTGTGCCATCCAGTGGATCAATAATCCAATTAAATTCTTCGGCGGTTTTTAAATCGGGGCTTTCTTCAGCAATAAATCCGGCCTGAGGAAGAATCTTTTTTAGTTCTTCAATAATCCTTTGCTCTGCTTCTTTATCAACATAAGTAACCAAATCATGTTTCCCTTTTATCTCAACCTGATCGGCACTTAACTTTTGAGCCTCCTCACGGATAAACATCCCTACACCACGGCTAAGGTTACATACCTGATTTGTGATTAAATTAAGGTTCATTTTTCTGGTTTTATATTAACCTCATAAATCCCGTTTTCGTCAAGTTTGTTGAGTGTGACGGGAATAATTTGATTGCTTAATTTTATGTCAAACGGAAGTTTTACTTTTATGTAATTTTCAGTAAAACCATACATCTCACCTTTATTGTTCTGCGATTCGAAAAGTACCTGATAGCTCTTAGATTTTTGATCGAGATAGAATTTTTCTTTTTTTCGTTCAGAAAGCTTATGTAATTTCTGACTACGTTCTTTAATCACTTTTGAAGGAACTTTATCA
>JAOZQX010000340.1 GCA_029931995.1 Bacteroidales bacterium | reverse complement strand
AGCTATTGCAAAAATTTAGCATAAATTGCAAATCAAATTAAACATTTAAAATAATAAAAAAAACCACTCTACGATAAGTAAAGTGGTTAATTATATTTTAAATATATCTGTTGTCTTATTTCAACACTTCTGTTACAAGTTTAGCTGCATCTTCCAAAGCAATGGCCGATTGCACTTTCATACCCGATTCATCAATCAATATTTTTGCTTCTTCAGCATTGGTTCCCTGCAAACGTACAATCAAAGGAATGTCAAGCTCATCAATCGATTTAACGGCTTCAATCACTCCTGCTGCAACACGGTCGCAACGAACAATACCACCAAAAATATTAACCAAAATGGCTTCTACATTTGGATCTTTCAGAATAATCCGAAAAGCCTCCTCTACCCTCTTAGCATCGGCCGATCCACCAACATCCAGAAAGTTTGCAGGCTCGCCACCCGATAATTTAATGATATCCATTGTAGCCATCGCCAATCCAGCACCATTTACCATACAACCTACATTCCCGTCTAATTTCACATAATTCAAATCAAATTTCGAGGCCTCTACTTCAATTGGGTCTTCCTCGTTTAAATCACGCATTTCAGCTATATCACAATGACGGAAGAGTGCATTATTATCAACGGCTACTTTCGCATCCACAGCCATTATTTGATCATCCGAAGTTTTAACTACCGGATTAATTTCAAACAGCGAAGCATCAGAACCCACATACGCTTTGTATAAAGCTTCCACAAATTTCACCATCATTTTAAATGCTTTGCCTTCAAGTCCAAAATTATAAGCTACCTTTTGGCATTGAAATGGTAAAATACCAACTGCAGGATTTATCTCTTCTTTGAAAATTAATTCAGGGGTTTCCTCAGCCACATATTCAATATCCATCCCTCCTTGCGGAGAATAAACAATCATATTTCGTCCTGTTTGGCGGTTCAATAATACACTAATATAAAACTCCTGAATTTCTGAAGCACCAGGATAATAAACATCTTGCTGAACCAAAACTCTTTGTACTAATTTTCCTTTTGCACTGGTTTGAGGTGTTACCAATCTCATTCCAATAATTTGCTTGGTTATATTGTGTACCTCATCCAATGATTTTGCCAATTTCACGCCACCACCTTTACCGCGGCCACCGGCATGAACCTGCGCTTTGATAACCCAAAATTTCGTAGCTGTTTTTTGGTTCAAAACCTTAGCCATTTCAACTGCTTTGTCGGGCGAATCAGCCACAAAACCTTCGGGTACAACAACTCCAAATTTTTTTAATATCGATTTTCCTTGATATTCGTGAATGTTCATAGTTCGTTTATTAGAGTGATGGATTAGTTTAGTTTTCAAAAGTACTGATTTCTTTTTTTAATTCGAAAAATGTGGGGACAGAAAATTAAGAATTTATAAATAATAAGTTCAGGCAGTTTTTCTATATTTGCAATAAAGCCCGTTAAATGATCGTAACTCAAAATATTCACAAATCATTCGGTAATTTAGAAGTCCTTAAAGGGATTGATCTTAAAATTGAGAAAGGAGAAATTGTAAGTATAGTTGGGGCATCGGGTGCTGGCAAATCCACTTTATTACAAATTATTGGTACTTTGGATAAAGCAGATAGAGGCTTACTCAAAATAAATAAAACAGAAGTAAATAAACTTGCCGATAAAAAGCTAGCCGAATTTCGAAACAAACAAATTGGTTTTATTTTTCAATTTCACCATTTACTGCCTGAGTTTACTGCCCTCGAAAATATTTGCATTCCGGCTTTTATTGCAAAAAAGCCAAAAAAAGAAGCTGAGACCGAAGCCTTGAAATTATTACATTTTTTAAATTTGGCCGACCGAGCTGATCACAAACCTTCGGAACTATCGGGTGGCGAACAACAAAGAGTTGCTGTTGCACGGGCACTTATCAACAAGCCGGCCATTGTTTTGGCTGATGAACCTTCAGGAAATTTAGATTCGAGTGCAGCTGTTGATTTGCACCAATTATTTTTTCAACTTAGAAAAGAATTCAATCAAACATTCGTGATTGTAACACATAACAAAGAACTAGCCGATATGTCGGACCGGATACTTAAAATTAAAGACGGGATTATTGAAGCAAAAATTTGAACAATATTTTTAATCGCAGAGCGTTTTCAATTGTTGATTCTCAAGCCACGTAAGACTTATATAAAAACATCATGAGACTTGTTTTTGGTCAATTTCTTCTCATTATTTTTTTCCTTTTTTTAGGATTAACAGATTCTTATGGGCAAAACAGTCAATACCAGGAGGCTAT
>JAOZQX010000042.1 GCA_029931995.1 Bacteroidales bacterium | reverse complement strand
TCCATCAATACAAATAAAACTCGTTTCATCGAAATTAATTTTGATGACGAAAACCAAGACCTGAAAATTGCAAGTATTTATACTACCAAGCTTAACGAAAAAGAAGAACTGCAAAACTGGTGGAACACCATGCCACAAATTTGGAAACAGTTTTTCGGAAACAATCGGATGCTTGACAACTCTGTTCAACTGACAAATGTTTTTAGCTATTCGGATTCATTTTTCGTCACAACAACCGATACTACACTTATTCTCGAAATCGATACTTTCTTAGCCTTTAATCAAGATACTCTTTTCGTTAACGAACCCGATACAGTTCAAACTATCGTTTATGATACAATACTTTTCAACTCCAATCAAATATATCAACATCTAACAGAATGCATTGCTTTACAGGAAATAAAAATCCCTGATAGTTTGAGAATTGTCGATCTCGGCCCACTTTCAAAACTTACAAAACTTCGAAGTTTATCAATTGCGGAAAGCCCCGTCGAAAATTTGATTCCTATTAGAAATTTAACCCGATTAGAAGTATTGGAATGTCAGGGCACACAAATTAAAACCCTAACTCCTCTGCGCTACTCAACCAATTTAAAATATCTGAATTTTAGCAATACACTTATCTGGGATCTTGCTCCCGTAGCAAAATTCTCATTGCTCGAGCGTCTCTATTTCAACAGTACGCCTATTGACGACCTACAAGCTTTATCAAAATTAGAATACATACAGGATTTACGTTTTATCAATTCAAATGTAATAAAACTCGATTCGTTAAAGAATTTTCATAATCTGGAAATCTTAAATCTTGCATCTACAAATGTTCAGTCGGTTGAAGCTCTTGCGGGCTTAGAAAAACTGAGAATACTTGTTATCGATAATACTCGTATTCAAAACCTTGCTCCACTTGAAAAAAATGCAACTCTTACAAAAATTTATTGCGATTATTCGAAAATTAAAGCCGAGGAAGCCAATCGCTTCATGCTGGCAAAACCCGATTGCATGGTTATTTTCGAATCGGAAGAATTAAGCAGTTGGTGGGCCGGACTTAATGAAAAATGGAAGCAAATTTTTAGAAAATACAATGATCTGGATGAAATTCCGGCTACTGAACAATTACATAATTTGCCAAAAATTAAAATCTTAAATATCAGCAATCAGCCCGAAATAAAATCATTAGAACCTTTGCGTAAACTAATTGCTCTTGAGCATTTAAATTGTAGTAATACAGGTATTTCTGATTTTGATCCGCTTCGTGATCTTATAGATTTAAAATATTTAGATGCACGTCAAACCAAAGCTTCTAATCTATCTCCACTCAAAAACCTCAGCAAACTTGAGTATTTATACTTATCGAAAAGTAGTGTTTTTGATATTTCTCATTTAAGAAAATTGAATGATCTGATTGAATTGCATATTGAAAACACCAATGTTTCTTCTTTGGAGGCTGTTTCGCAACTTCCTCAACTTAAAAAAGTTTTTGCTGATAATACCAAAGTTAATTTAATAGAAATTCAGAAATTCAGAAAACGCATGCCTGAATGTTTGGTCGTTTTCCGTACAACCAAACTACAACATTGGTGGAAAGATTTGAGCGACAACTGGAAACAGGTTTTCCGTAAAACAAGCCGATTTAGTAATAAAGTATTAAACCGTGAGGAGCTTCATCAAATTAGCACCCTCGAAAAAATGGACATTAACAACACTCCTCAGCTCCGAAATTTAAATCCGTTGATTACCTTAAGTTGGTTAAAAGAATTACGTTTTTCGGGTACACGAATCACACAATTGGGGGCACTTAAAAAAATCAAAAGTCTTGAATTTATTGAGTGTGCAAACAACCCGATTGAAGATTTATCGGATATTATGAAACTGCCAAAACTAAAACATCTGGATATTTCCAACATCCCCATCAAAAATTTTGAGCAAATACAAAACATGAAAAAGCTTGAAATCCTTATTTGTCCGGGAACCCAAATAAAAAACCTTAAGTATCTTGACACAATGAAAAGGCTAAAACAGCTGGAAATTTATAATACAAAGGTTAAAAATATCAGTCCGATTGAAACACTGAATTTAGAACTACTGAAGTGTTACAATACCAATATTAATCCTAAGAAAATTGCAAAATTTAAATCGGAACACCGAAAATGTGAAGTAATTTTTTACTAAAATGAATTTTGATCTAACACAAATCCGGTTTAGGAAATTCAGCATAAATGATTATGATGCTGTTGTAGAATTATGGGAATTATCGGGCTTACCTATAAAAGATAAAGGACGAGATCGCTTTGAAAAAATTCAGGAAGAACTTAAACGCGGTATCGCTCATTTTATTCTTGCCGACTTTGAATCACAATTGGTTGGCGTAGCTCTTATAACTCACGATGGACGTAAAGGATGGATTAACCGTCTAGCTATTCATCCCAATTTTCGCAAGAAAGGCATTGGGCGTTTAATCGTTGAAAAAGCTGAGGAATATCTTCACAACATCGATATCGAAATTATTGCCTGCTTGATCGAAAATTATAATCAAGAATCTTTAGAAATATTTCAAAAACTGGGCTATATTGAATTTAAAAACATGCATTATCTCACCAAGAAAAAACATCCGGGAGTTTAAAATTGATCCTCCACCTTCACTCTAACTCCTTCCGAGTGGCTCACAAATTCTGGAGCATACATACATTGAATCGTTGTAATGCCGTTAGAGAATTCACCTTTCTGCGAAACAAACATTTCGTATTCGAACACATAGGTTCCCTTGCGTAAGCGATCGAAATAAAAATGAGTGGCGGCATCTTTGGTGCTTTCATAATAACCCAAGCCATTTTGATAACGATAACGTGAAAACACATTCCTCGGCTCAAAAGCCGAGGCTCGCATATCTTTTAAATGCACAAATTCCATATCGCGGTCAACACGAATCACAATTCGGGAAACGACTTTGTCCCCAATTTTCAATGTTCTGTTTTCATCAAGTGGAACCAAAACTGTTTCTGCCTCACTTGTTTTTTTAATAAATAATTGTTTT
Source organism: Bacteroidales bacterium (assembly GCA_029931995.1). Taxonomy (GTDB): domain Bacteria; phylum Bacteroidota; class Bacteroidia; order Bacteroidales. The sequence continues at coordinate 5,583 of JAOZQX010000042.1, read as the reverse complement.
TCTATCGTCAAGGGTGTTTCGTAAGTTGTAATCTTATCTAAATCCTCGAAATACTGCCAATGCAAAGCACCCCAGGCTATTTGTTTGTTTTTATTTTCAAGTTGAATATTGCCCATTTCGGCTTTCACTTGTTCCTCATCCCAATTGATCTCATAATAGCCCGTTCCGGCCTCCTGCTTGATAATTTCGATTTGTTTACCCCCAAGTTTTACTTGCACTGGTTCTGTTGCAGACAATACATCTAAGCCCTCCAAAAACAAAGCATTAATCGCTTCAACAGAAGCTTTGGGCGTATTCCACATTTGGGTTTGTTTTTGTTTGAGCAACCATTTTTTCATTTCAGAAACTATTTGTAAATCTCCCGTGATTTCCAAAAACGCCTCAATCAGCAAAGCCTGGGTTTCGATAGGTGCTTGATACCAATAATAACCCCTTTCTTGTTTCCAATACACGCCCAACTCCTCGTTGTGCGTAGTACGTTCTTGTAAAGATCTTAGAATTAATTCGGCAGTTTCCGTATTCGAATTTCTCGACAAAACCAGAGCAATCATTCCCTGCAAATAGTTATTTCTTTTCATCCAATACTTTTGTGCCTGATTCAAATAATAAAGAACAGTCGTTTGTAATTCTTCATCCATTTCTTGTACTTCATCAGCATAGCTCAGTGCAAATAAATATTGCAGTTGAATATTCCGAAGATGGTCGTCCTCAAGTTTAATATTTGCTTCTGTTGTAAGAAGTTTATAATCTTTTATTAGCTTCTGATTTAAAAATTGAATTGCTTTATCAGATACTTTTTTTAGCTCTTTCCATTGAGCGGGAATTAAAACACTTCGGTGTTGTAAACGTAAAATTCCGCTCAAAATATACTGTGTAATATAACGGTTTCCGCGCCCCCCTTTATACCACGTCCACGATCCATCCGGAAGTTGAAGTTGTAGTAATTTTTTTATACTCGAATTTAATTGCTGCTCAATAGTATTTTGATCGAAGAAAAGGGCAAGCCGACGTTTACGCTCACTATCGTTTTTAGCTTCCATGAGCCAAGGAGTTTCAGCAAGTAAAACTGATTTTAACTCTTGGTTTTTTTCTAGTTTCGATAAAAATGCATCCGGACTAAGCATGCTCCAGTTTTTAAAAATTTGTTGAATTCGGGGATTTGCATTTAATATATAATTAGCCATAGCATTCGCATAAAAACGATTAAATAAGGCAATGGCATTTTCTCTGATTGATGTTGCCACATTTGGCAGAGCCTGAATAGCATACCAATTAGGATTAGAAGTCATTTCCAATTTTAATTTATGGTGTTTTATACTTTCCAAATTATTTGATTCAAGCAATTTTTTAAACTCAAGTGTTTTCGATTCTTCAGGATTTACATGAATAGGAAGGCTTTCAGTCACCAGCATCCGGTTTGACAAAACTGGAATCATGCGTTCTTCCCCATCACTATGCTTTTTAGTTGAAGCTACCAAGCGATAAACCAAAGCACTCACATCATCCGGAATTAAAATTTTCCAGCTTTTACTCAGGCTTGATTTTGCAGAAATTTTAAATTTTTGTTTATCGTTTTTATCTAAAATAATCGTCTCTATTTTCTGCATATTTTCTGCATTGAAAAACTGCAGATCAACCTGACCCGAGCTTATTTCATCAGACAAACTAATAATTTTGGTATTAAAATATAAAGTATCTCCCTGACGGAAAAAACGGGGAATATTCGGACTAAGCATCAGCATTTTTTGTGTTACAACTTCTTGCTCCAATAAGGCTGTTTTTAAATCTTTAGTGTGCGCCAAAGCCATAAATTTCCAACGAGTTAAAGCCTCCGAACTAGTAAATTTCAGAATGATATTTCCGTTTGCATCCGTTTGTAAATCGGGATAAAAGAAAGCTGTTTCGCTGAAATTTTTTCTAATATTTATTACTGAATTATCCAATTCAACCTCCTGGCTATTTTCAGAAGTCATAGTTTCTTCTTGATCAACACCAGCAGAGGAATACCCCAGCGCCTTTTTTTCTCGACGAGCACCTTGGGCTGTTATCGGAACATCCTCAAATTTTAAAGAACTTCTTATGGGACGCCTATCAGTCAACCTATAAATATTCCAAAAAAAGTTCTCAAAACTTTGATTGATTTCACCAAAATAATTTCCATAATATCTACGATTAAGGTTTCTTCCATCTGATTGTCCAAAACCGTAATCAACAACCCAATTTATTTTATTGAAAATATGTGGCTTAAAAGCAAAATTCCAGTTGTTTGAGCGAAAAATTTCCAGCGAAGCATCCGTCATGGTGCACAAAAGTTCGGCAGCAACTGCTTTATAATTATTTCCGCTAATTTTAATTTTCCATTCTTCGGCTTGTCCAGGTTGTAAAATAGAGCGAAAAGTTTCCAAGTTTATCTTTAATTCTCGCTCAGGATCGCTAACCAAAATTGTTTTTTTGTGAGTGTAAATTTCATTGTCTTTTACAAAAACCAAATTAACATCCAGGCTCCCAATATGATCTCTGGTAATTGGAATTTTAATTTTTTTCTGCTGACGGTTTAATTTTATCCGCTTATTTACAAGCACTTTATTATTATGCTGTAATTCATATAAAACGGAAACATTTTTCGCGTACGACCCTATCACAAACGAGCAAGTATCGCCCGGTATTGCTTTTTCTTTATCCAGTACAAACCTATAAATTTCAGGTAAGGTGAGTTTATTTGTTTCAGCCAAATAAAGGGTAAAATAATATACTGATTCAATTTCTTCGTCGTGCTGATCACGGGCTTTTAAAATCATTTTATAGGCTCCATTTTCCCAATTTTTCAAATCAAAAAATCGAGGACCTTCTACTTCCAATGTATTTATTTCTGCCTGAAAAACCTGATTCTCCACTTCCCATTTTTCCTTATTTTTTTCATCATCATATTGCGCATTGGAGAAATAGGAATAAAAAGTTTCGCGATCCATCACAAACTGATCGGGTCGGTTCCATCTACGATCTTTAAAGGCTTTGGAAGGACTTACTAATTTGAAAACACTAACCAAAATATTTACATCTTGTTTTTGACCATTAAAATTAACCGCCGAAACTGGAATAATTTCGCTGCTGTTTTTTTCTAAAATCTCAAGAATACTGCTGCTCAGTTTTAAGTTTGTATAAGAAATTGGGATTCTTTTCTCAGCCGATTGAGTTTCGCCATTCAAATCACTTACTTCTACATCAAGCTGATATGTATAAATCATTTTTAAAGATTCGTCTAAACTTAGGTCTGGACTTGCTAAAAATTGAATATTAAAATACCCATCTTCATCAGTTTTAATTTCTCCAGTAAATATTTGCTTGCCTTTGCCACCATACCAGTTTCTGCTATATTTAAAATATGAATAATGCGATCGTGAGATTTTAAATTTTACACGGGCATCACCAAGCACACTGCCTGAATACGTTTTTACTGTACCACTAATATTTACCATGTCGTTAATGCGGTACTGCGACTTTAAAGTATCGAAAAGAATTTCAAAATTCGGACGCTTATATTCCTCCACAGAAAAAGAAATATTACCCGTTTTATTTTTAATCTGCATGTTCCCGTTTAAAACATTTTCGGGTACAATAAAAGAACCGTGAAACGAACCAAATTCATTGGAAGTAAATTCTTGTGATGAAATTTTTTGTCGGTTGGCATCATAAAAAACAACTTTTGTTTTCTGATAAGGAATAATTTGAAAATGACTTCTGCGCCTTTGCACCATAATCCCCTTGAAATATACAGTTTGCCCCGGACGATATATTTTTCGATCTGCAAAAAAACGAGTCTCAACCGAAACCTCATCTAATCCTGATGTATAAAATCCAGACCGATAATTAAATGCCTCTACAAGGGTGTCGCTTTTATAAGAAATTTTAAATTGTTTTGAATTATAATTTTTTTGAGGGTGTAAATGAATAAACCCATATTTATCTGAAAAGTGTGTGCTCTCTTTTTTTAGCTCTTGTTTTCTTGTTTTATAATTATAGTTTCGTTCCGAGACCTCCAATTTTACATTTTGCATGGGAGTTCCACTTTCTCGGTTCAAGAGAAAAACATCAAGCCCTCCCCGGCCATCATTCCGACTGACAAAACTAAGGGAGGAAACCCAGAAATAATTTGAATGCAACAAATCTTTTTCTTTGAAATCAGGTGATTTAGAAGCTAACAAAATATAATATCCATTCTTTAATTCAGGAATACGAATTTGAACATTGTGCTGCTGCATATCGCCATTATCTGGTAATTTTTGCGACCATTGCTCAATTGCATTTTTGTTTAAATATATTGAGATCCTTTTACTTATTCGCTCAAATTCTCTTAAGTTTAGTTCTTCCTCAAAATTTAATTGAACAATCCTGAAATAAAGTTGGGAGCAATTTCTGTAATCAAGCGATGCAAGAATTGGTATTCGCGGTAACTGAACGGATTTTAGGTTTAAATAAACATAGGATACTTCCGACCTCTTCAACATTTCATTACAATAATCAGCACCTATTGATTCGGGAAATTGTTCGATTACCGATTTGCAAATTTCTACAGCCTTCTGGTGTTCCCATTGATATTCTTGAGCTGTGAACGGATCAAAACGATTTCCTCTTTCGGTATATATTCTTGCTTTCTCATAATTCACCTCCGCCAATGATGGGTGTTTCGAGAACAATGTAATAATATTATTTAGGGCGTTCAGGTAATTCAATTCAAATTTCTCTGTACTTAAAAAATGTTTTTTTACAAATTTCAACCGCTCCAAATCAGCATTAATAAATGCACTTTTGTCTTCATCATTTTGATGGATGAGTAGTACTTGCTGATAAATTTTTAATATGAAATAAAAAGGATGCGTGTTTTCAGCAATATTAATTTTAAGTTCCAAAAATTTATCCGCTGGGAAAAAATAGCTTAAATTTTGGTCTGATTTGTATTCCTTATTTTCAATCAATAAATCCATATTCGAGAAATAATAAATCAAACGATGGGCTAAAAGATCATATAAAGTAGGACGCAAATTACGAGAGTCTTCAGACCCTTTAAGAATATCTTCAATCTTGTCAAGTTTTTCCTCAGCTAATATTTCAGCGGCAGCAACCGAAGCTAAAAGATGTTGCCGAATTGTAGTTCTAAAATTAGCGGGAGTCCAACTATTTATATCTTCCGGTAACTCGAAATAAATATTCGTTCTATTTTTAATTTTCCATCGATTTTGGTGATAATAATTTACATACACTTCTGCTAGTATGGAATGTAAAATTTGCTGTTGCGGTGAAGGAGCATCAATTAATTCTGCTTTAATTTTATCAGCCACCGTACTTATATCAAAATCATCACTGGTTTTTAAGATTTCAATTTTATAAATAAGGGATTTAAAATAATCGGAAATATTATTTTCGGTCTTAGCCTGATGATATATTTCTTGAATTTGTGGCTCAATTTTCACCACTTCTTGCTGTGTCGTACAACCTAATGCAATTGAAACAACCACAATTCCAATTAAAATTTTCTTCATTTGATTTAATTTTAAAGTTAATACTACGATTTCGTTGTCTTATTTT
>JAOZQX010000339.1 GCA_029931995.1 Bacteroidales bacterium | reverse complement strand
AGGCTTCATCAGCTTCTTTTGCTGCAATTTTCATTTTATGAATAAAGTCAGCTTTACTTTCGGCATTTTGAGCCTCTCTAACATTCGCTCCTATCGATGTTCCAGAACGTAGTAATTGCTTAGAAATAACATATCGCTTTTCATTTTCTAATTGCACAATAAATTTTACAATCTCTAAAGCAAATTGAAAAGTTTTATCAACGATACTATTTTGTTTGTCACTCCTCAATTACCAAATTTTCAAATTAACTAATTATCAAATTGTGTCGTTATTCAATTTCAACCAAAGGTGCACCGGCTTCAACCATTTCATCTTGTTTAATCAAAATGGATTTAATTACCGCATCACGTTTAATTGCAATATTATTTTCCATTTTCATGGCTTCGATAACTAAAACAACATCTCCTTTTTTCACTTCGTCGCCTACCTTCACATTAAGTTTAAATATTCTTCCTGGAAGTGGAGAAATGATATGGGTTTCTTCACTGGCTGCAATTTCATCGCTTTCCGAACTGTCATGCTCGCCAGATAATAAATCATTCCGATCCATCAAAAAGTCTGCTCCGTTAATGCTAACTTTCGATCCTTCTTCGGCAGCTACTATGGAGGCAAAATATGTTTCATCGCCAATTTTAAAATCAACTTCTCCTTTATCAATGTATTCTAAAGAGATGTTATATTTTTTGCCTGCAATAATAAATTGATATCCACTTTCTTCGTTTTTATTGATGTCAATTTCGAATTCTTTTTCATCGAAATTGAGTTTTACTGTCATCAAATTTCTCCAATAACCAATGGCATTCCACACATTATGTTCGGGAATCAAATAAGGTTCTTTTTTCGAAAGGTCTGTATTTAACGTATAAAGCAGATAACCGGCCATTGCTACCGGATATTTTACTTCGTTTTTACTGTATTTATTCCGATTTGGTGCTTGTTTTTCTTTCACGGCAGCTGTTGTTTTTGTATTGTTTGATTGTTGTGATTCTGAACGTAATTTTTCGACTTCATTTTCAAATCGTTCTTTGGCCATGCCCGATTTATAATCCCTATATTGGGTTTCATGCATCGCTAATTCGAAAAGTTCTTCATCATCCTGACCAGTTTCCCAGCCATTTTCTTTCATTTCTTTCCGGTATTTATCTAATTCGTTTGGATAAGCATCCTGAGGAACTCCCTCATAGAATTTCATTCCTTTAGTCTTTGCCAATTCAATAATTTCTGGAGCTAAAGGCCCTGGTAAATTACCGGCTTTACCGAGGATCATATTCCATGTATTTTCATCTAACATAGAATAACGTTCTTCGCCTTTGGCTAAGGAAACAATATTTAAAAGTGCTACATTTTTAACATATTGACTAAATGGTGTTACCAAAGGTGGATAGCCTAATTTTGGCCATACATATTCAACTTCATCAAATAGTTTTACCAATAATTCATCTTCAGTAATCTCTTCTTGACCACCAGCTTTTAATGAATAATTAATTCCGGCATGAACACCTTTTAAATCGGCCATTAAACTTCCCATCATTCCGCCAGGTAATCCTGAGTTTAACATTAAAGAAGAAAGGAAACGGTTCTTAGGATTGATAAAATATCCAAGGAAATCTTCAATAAATTCCTGAGTCAAAGCACGAGCTTCCATATAGGCTTTCATGTTGATTTCCGGAACATCAAATCCGGCATCTTTCAGCATTGCTTGAATGGTAATTACATCCGGATGAACCATACCCCAGCTTAATGGTTCCATGGCAACATCAACATAATCAACGCCAGCATGTGCAACTTCTAACATTGAAGCAGCAGAAAGTCCAGGGCCAGAGTGACCATGATATTGAACAATAATATGTGGATATTTATCTTTAATTCCTTTTACAATTTTACCCAGCGTAACAGGTCGTCCAATACCTGCCATATCTTTCAGGCAAATTTCATCGGCACCATAAGCAACCAAATGATCAACCATCTTAAGGTAATATTCCGCAGTATGGATTTTTGAATAGGTGATACACAAACAAGCTTGAGATATCATCCCGGCTTCTTTGGCGTATTTTATCGAAAGCTCTAAATTACGGTGGTCGTTCAAACCACAAAATGACCTAGAAATATCAGTTCCTTGTGCCTTCTTAACTTTATACATTAATTGGCGAACATCAGCCGGTACAGGATACATCCTGATTCCGTTCAGCGCCCTTTCGAGCATATGAGTTTTAATTCCAACATCATTAAAAGGTTGAGTCCACTCACGAACAGCAGTATTTGGATTTTCACCATACAATAAATTTACCTGCTCGAAGGCTCCACCATTGGTTTCAACAC
>JAOZQX010000338.1 GCA_029931995.1 Bacteroidales bacterium | reverse complement strand
AAACAAGAAGATTTTTCCAGTAATGAGAAAAAACTGCCTGACTATCTGAAAAACAGTTTTGAACTATCCGGTGGCATTATTATTCTTAATAATATTACGATTAACGGAGAACAAGGTGCCTTTATTTTCGATACGGGAGCACCACAGTTAATTTTAAACATTCAGCATTTTGAACCCGAATACAACAAAAATCAGGTAGCTGAACTTTCACAAGGAGTTTCAGGTAGTGTCAGCGGAACAAATGTTGTAAAGGTTTCTGAGTTTAAGTGGGCTGAGTACAGCCTTAAAAACTTCGATGCACTTGCCATTGATATACAACACCTAGAAAAAAAGTTAAACAAGAAAATACTTGGCCTTATTGGTTATAATTTGATTAAAGATTATCAAACAATTATTGATTATCAAAGTCAAACTCTTGAGTTGGTAAAATTAGATGGAGAAGGAGAAACCATTAAAGGATTACTACTAAAAACCAAAATGATTATCCCATTTAAACTACACAAACACCTACCTGTTATCGAAGCAAAAATACAGAACAAAACCTTAAAACTTGCAATTGATACTGGTGCTGAGTTTAATCTTTTAGACACTCCTATAAATAACGAATTAACAAAAAGTGCTTATAATTCTGTTGTGCAAGACACTTTAAGCGGAGCAAACAAAGAACAGTCAATTGTAAAAAGTGTAAATATAAAGAAAACACATATTAGCGGAAAAACCTTCAAAAATATGAAAACTGTATTTTCAGATATCTCTCATTTAAAAAAAGCGTATAAATTGGATGTTGATGGAATTATTGGTTTTCAGTTCTTATCAAAAAACAAAATTGCACTAAATTTCAGAAAAAAAGAATTGATGTTATTACAAAATTAATTTCCTACACCAAACAAGAAAACCCATTCCATTTTCCATAAAATTTTGGCACACCTGTATTTAATCTTGTGATATATAGCGGATTCCTCATATTTACGCTTTTGTCAGTTGTCACCCATACTAATTCAAAAACTTAAAATCTATTTTTTACTTTTGTTATGAGAAACAAGACAATAGAAATAGGCTATTGTTTTTGATTTTCATTTATTAAATTTATGCCGAAAGAATTTACAATTTCAATGAATAAGAAACAACAGCTCAGCGAAATATGGATTAAAGCCTCGATACTTGGAACCATTTGGGCCTCATTTGAGATTGTACTCGGAAGCTTTTTGCACAACCTCAAAATACCTTTTAGCGGAAATATTTTAACCGCTTTTGCTTTGATCATTTTAATATCGGCAAGTTATAGATGGAAAGAACATGGGTTATTTTGGCGTGCCGGAATTATTTGCGCTTTACTGAAAACCATGTCGCCCAGTGCTGTAATTTTTGGGCCAATGGTTGCCATCCTCAGCGAAGCTTTTTTACTTGAGATTTCTGTTCGTGTTTTCGGAAAAACAATTTTCGGATATCTGTTAGGGGCTGCATTGGCCATGTCGTGGGTTCTGTTTCAAAAAATTGCAAATTTTATTATTTTCTACGGCTATAACATTGTTGAGCTTTACGAAAGCATAATGAAATATGCAAAAGAACAACTCCACTGGCAATTCGATGCGGTTTGGATGCCCATCCTCATACTACTAACAATTTATATTTTGTTTGGCTTTGCTTCAGCAATCATTGGTGTTAAAACCGGCCGCCGACTGGCAATTCAGCCCGAAAGACTACAATCATATCAAAATAAAAACAACAATGCTAAAGCAAAGAAAAAACCCGTTGAATTTAACTATTCAATCATATGGCTTGCTCTTGATGTATTGCTGATAGTAGGCTCGCTAATCTTGCTGAATTATTTACCTTTTGGGGTTTGGGCATTTATGGTTGCAAGTATTGTTAGCATTTGGGCAATACGTTACAAACGAGCACTGAGACAGCTTATAAGACCTAAATTTTGGATATTTTTTGTGATCATTACTATGGTTACAGCTTTTGTTTTCACTAAAATACAATCGACTACAACCAATGTTTTCGACGGGCTTTTAATAGGCGTTGAAATGAATTTAAGAGCCATTATCCTGATTATGGGCTTTTCGGTGCTGGGAACCGAATTGTACAATCCCCGAATTCGTAATTATTTTATGAAAGGCTATTTTACTCAGTTACTTTTAGCCGTAGAACTTTCGCTCGAAAGCTTGCCGTTGATGATTACAAACATTCCTGAATTTAAAAGCATTGTGAAAAATCCGGTTTTGGTTTTTCATCAAATTATTTTTCAGGTTGAACATCGTTTAGCAGAGATAAAAAACGATATGGATTCAAAACCGGAAGTGTATTTTTTAACCGATTCGGT
>JAOZQX010000337.1 GCA_029931995.1 Bacteroidales bacterium | reverse complement strand
AAATATTATAATTTTACGGCAGACGGGGGCGAAACTTACTACTTGCTTTGATTCGGCTAACCTATCCGAATCCGGCCTCGTTTATTACAACTTCACCAGTTTAACCAGTCCTTTAAACAATTTAATGAGTTTCTTCTCAGCCTTTGCTGCATTATTCAAAATTTCACTAATACTGGCTACTTGTAAATTATCCGGATCGCATTCATCGGTAATTACCGAAACGGCTGCACATTTTAATCCAACCTGGTTAGCTACAATAACTTCGGGTACCGTCGACATCCCAACTACATCGGCACCAATCGTTCGCAAAAAGCGATATTCGGCACGAGTTTCTAAATTAGGCCCCGAAACAGCCACATAAACCCCTTCGTTAAGTGTTACATTTTGTTCTTTAGCAACCTCATGTAACATCTGATTTATTTCTCGATTATACGGTTGACTCATGTCGGGAAAACGTGATCCCATTTCATCTTTATTTTTTCCTACCAATGGGTTTCCCGGAAGCAAATCAATATGATCGTCGATAACCATAAGTGAAGAGTTTTTAAAATCGGGGTTCATTGAACCGCATGCATTAGAAAGTAGTAATAATTTTATGCCTAATAATTTCATTACCCGAACATGCATAGTCAATTCTTTAAACGAATAGCCTTCGTAATAATGAAAACGCCCCTGCATAACAAGAACCTTTCTGCCCTCCAAAGTTCCATAAATTAATTTTCCCTTATGGAATTCAACCGTTGAAACCGGAAAATGTGGAATGTTTTGATAGTCAATTTGTTTAATTATTTGGACATGTTCTACTAATTTCCCTAAGCCTGTTCCTAAAATAATTCCTATTTCGGGTGTTTCGATTCCTTGTTCTTTTAGGAAATTTGTTGTTGCTTTTATTGCTTGCATAATAATTTAAACCTTATAAAAAGAAAAGATAAAGATGGTTAAAAATAATGATTCGAACAAACAAAAATTAAATATGGCAAGAAGATAAGCCATTTTTCTTCAGATACTCCTGATGGTATTCCTCAGCTTTATAAAATATTGAAACCAAACTAATTTCTGTTACGATAGGTCTGTTAAATTTCCCACTTTCTGTAATCTCGGATTTTGATTTCTCGGCTATTTGTTTTTGCTGTTCGCTATGATAAAATATAGCTGAGCGATATTGGGTTCCAACATCTAATCCTTGACGATTTAATAAGGTCGGATTATGTATCTTCCAAAAAAGATTTACCAGACTTTCATAGCTTACAATTTGTGGATCAAAAATAATTTGAACAACCTCAGCATGGCCAGATTGTCCGGTACACACATCCTTATACGAAGGTTCACTCATTGTTCCACCCAAATACCCAACCGTAGTTTCCTTCACACCTTTAACTTGCATAAAAGCATCTTCTACACCCCAAAAACATCCAGCTCCAAAAGTGGCCTTCTCCAATTTACTATTTTCAGCATTCGTCATATTTATAAAAGTAATTGTCAGTATTGTCAAAAAATATTTCTTTCTCGTCTCTATTTATTTTTATTAAGCAGCTCTTTGGTTGACAACAAGCCACATGCTGCAAAAACATCCTCTCCTCTGGATGCTCTTATAGTGGCAGTAATTCCTTTTGCATTTAAGGCATCACGAAACCATTCGATCTGAGATTCATCAGGACTTTTTAAGGGTGAATTTGGAATGAGGTGAAATCGCAAAAGATTAATCCGGCATTTAATCCCATTTAATATTTTCGCCAACTCATTGACGTGTTTAGCCGAATCGTTAAAATCCTTAAACAATATATACTCAAAAGACATCCTCCGCTGACGTCCAAAATCAAAACTCTTTATGGCTTCCAACAATTTTTGTAAAGAATATACCTTTTCGATGGGCATAATTTTTTTTCGATCCTCTTCAAAAGGCGAATGTAAACTAATCGCCAAATGTGCTTTTGTCTTTTCCAAAAACTCAAGCATGGCCGGGATAATGCCAATGGTTGAAACCGTGATCCGTTTGGGCGACCATCCATAACCCCAATCTTCAGTCAATATTTGAACTGATTTCAATAGATTCTCCAAATTATCGAAAGGTTCGCCCATTCCCATATAAACAATATTGCTCAGCTTCTCGAATTCGGGCAAACTATGAATTTGATTTACGATTTCGCCTGTACTTAATTGTCCTTGAAATCCTTGCTTACCAGTCATACAAAACAAGCAGCCCATTTTGCATCCCACCTGAGATGATACACAAAGCGTAGCTCTTTTCTTATCGGGAATATAAGCGGCCTCAACAAATTTATTTTCATCCGTCTGATACAAATATTTTTTTGTGCCGTCAACTGATTCTTGAAAAA
>JAOZQX010000041.1:1948-8756 GCA_029931995.1 Bacteroidales bacterium | reverse complement strand
GTAGAACTTGGCAATGATGAAGATAAAATTTTGGCATTAGTAAATAAATATTTCCACTGCGGATAATTATTGGATTTTATAAACTCGCTTAATCCATCCCGGAAGGATAATTGCTCCTATAAACAAATAGGGGTAAAAGCTAAACAATCGCCAAAGAAGGGCTAAAGCCGGAGCGAGGCCGGGAATGATAAATTCTCCCAAGAAATCTGTAAAAACAAATTCGGCAATTCCACTTCCGCCGGGTGTTGGGCTAATCAGCATAATTACCCACATTATTAATTGGCGTGCATAAATTAATAAATGGTCGGCTCCCGAAACAAAAGCCAAAATCAAGAAGTTTACAACTCCAAATCGAGCCGTCCACGAGAAAACCGTTACCGCATAAGCCTTTAGCCAAAACTTAAATGGCTTCCCTTTCATTTCGCGGGAGGTAGTAATAATCTGGTCGCCGGTTTTTACAGCTCCTCCTAACCATTTGCGAAGCAATCTGAACTTAAAAATTTTAATAATCACCCATTTAAATCCACGTGGGTTGATGAAAACACCTGAGATTATTATAAGTGAGAGTATGATCATGAAAACATAACCGATGATGAAAATTCCTAATGTTCCGAATTTGGTGTTAAACAGGGCAAAATTTGCACCTTCAATAAATAAATTTTGATAGCCTGCAATGAGTATTATAATCGGCACGAGAAGGATGTAAAACATCTCATCCAGCAAGGAGGTGATCATTACAACGGCTGTAGTTTTACCCATATTCACCCCCTCTTTATTAACAATATAAAGGGCAATAGCAGCTCCTCCAACAACTCCGGGAGTTACTGCTGAGGCAAATTCCCACAACATAATTACCTGAAAACTTCTTCGCCAGCTAAGGTGCTTATCGGTTAGTAAACGAATACGATACATATAAGCCAAATCGCGAACCGCCATCAGGCACAGGGCAATAAATAACCATAGAAATGTTGTATAAAACCATTGGATATTTCTGAAAACTTCCGCATCAAAACTTTGGTAAACCAAATAACTGGCAACACCTAAGCCCAAAAGTATGGGGATGATTACTCGCCTAAAAGTAAAAAAATCGAGAAGTTTTGTTGGGCTGTCGGTCATGTTTTTAAAAATCGATTGTAAAAGTACTGTTTTGCATTGGTTTCTTCAATTCAATTCAGAAATAAATCTGATTAGAAAGACGGTAAAAACAAGACATATTGACAGTTATAATTATTTAAAGCTGTCATAATGACGCATTTAAGAATTATTAAGCTGTTTTTTTGCCTTGGTACGGGAATTGACTCAATGTGAGAAAAGCAATTAAATAATAAAAAATAAAATAATAGGAGGACTAGAAAATGAATTTAATTAGACTTAACAACAACGCAAATTATTTAAACTTATTTGATCACATAATGAATGACAATATGCAAAAAAACCATAATGCTGCTTGCAGAAAACCAGCAACAAATATTATCGATAATGAAGATAATTTTGAGCTAAGTTTGGCAGTACCTGGTTTTGAAAAGGAAGACATCAAAATTGATTTGGAAGATAATTTGCTAACCATTTCTTCTGAGAAAGAAGTGGAGAATGAGAACGTAAATTTCTCCAGGAAAGAATTTGCTTACAACTCTTTCAGCAGGTCATTTACGTTGCCAAAAACTGTTGAAGCAGAAAAAATTAAAGCGGATTATAAAAATGGTCTTTTGAATGTTACTATTCCAAAGATTGAAGAAACCAAATTGAAAAAGGCGATTAAAATTTCATAATTAATTTAGATTGGTAAAAAGGGGAGTCCGAGAGGGCTCCTTTTTTTTTGTAAGCCGAACAATCTCGATAGCACAGCGTGTCGAGATGGATTTTTCTAAACTAATTCATCATTTGAATTTACGATAAGCCTTCCGTAAACCCAAATAAATTTTATTCCCCAAGTTTCCTTTCGCTATTTTTTGAATTTTCTTGGCAACAATCCGACCACCATCAACCAGCCAATTTTTTTCGTCGTGAGTTAAAGCATGGTAAAAACCGTTTTTTGTTGCGAGTTCGATTGCTTTTAGACGATCTTCATAAGTAAATTTAGGTGTTTCGAAAATAATGCGTGGACTGATATTGTGATAGGTGTAAGGCTCAGTATCCGTTAATAGCTTGCCATGGCTCTGCACAAAATCCCACAATAAAGAATCACGATAGGGCAGGGCTGTATAAAATTCAATGCCTGTTAAATTAGACGTTTTTGCAAACTCAATTGATTCTTTCACGCTTTCCAACGTATCGCCCGGATTACCGATCATAAACTGCCCCATCACATCGATACCGGCTTGTCGAAGAATTTGAATGCCCCCATAAATTTTTTCTGTGGTCGTGTGTTTGTTCATGCGTTTCAGCACTTCATTATTGGCCGACTCAATACCGATGCTCACATTGTAACAGCCCGAGTGGTGCATAGCATCCGCAATTTCTTGCGTAAGCAAATCAACCCGAATAGAGGTTGACCATAAAATATCCAGTTTTTCTTCAATCAATAAATTACAAAATTGAAGGACTCTTTTAGCATCGATATTAAAACTGTCATCGTTAAAAACCAAAGTTTTTTGTCCGTAGTTTTTTAATAAAAATTTGATTTCTGAGATGATATTTTCGGGCGAACGTTTGCGCCATTTGTTGGTCCAAAGCGAGGAAGAATTACAAAATACACATTCAAACGGACAACCACGGCTGGTTGTTAGGCGATGCTGAGGGTAACGACTCATCTCAAAAAGATCATAGGCCGGAAAAGGAACTTCATCGATATACGGAATCAACGAACGAGAAGTGGTAATATGAATACTTCCTGCTTCATCTTTATAAATCAGTCCATGAATCTCTGCAAGTATTTTTTCACCTTTAATAAATGAAATTAATTCCGAAAAGGTTTGTTCTCCTTCTCCATAAGCTGCAAAATCAAAAGGGTAGGCCGACAAACAACGTTCTCTCTCGGTAGAGGCATGGCTTCCTCCAAGACAAATGGGTGTTTCGGGATGTGAATGTTTTATTTTTTTGGCTATTTCAATCGCCTCATCAAAAACCTGACTTGAAGCCGTGATACCAATAAGTTCGTAAGTTTCATTGAAAAAATTCTTAATCTCTTTTTCTTTGGCAACTCGGGTGTCCAAATAGTTAAACTCCAAATCGGGATGATGTAGCCGGGCATAAGATGCCAAATAGCCCATCCCGAGATGTATGGCTGCATCTCTGAGATTGTGATTGGGGTTAATTAATCCAATTTTCATTCCTAAATGGAATTAATAAAAGAGATTAAAATCTGTCTTCTGAATACTGATTGTCGTAATATTTTAAATAATCACCGGAAGCAACATTGTCTAACCAATCTTGGTTTGCAACATACCAATCGATGGTTTTTTCGATTCCTTCTTCAAATTGCAAGGAAGGCTCCCAGCCTAATTCCTTTTGCAATTTAGATGAGTCGATGGCATAACGCAAATCATGCCCGGCACGGTCTTTTACATAAGTAATCAGTTTTTCGGAAGTGCCAGTTTCGCGACCTAATTTTTTATCCATTTTTTTACAAAGAACCTTAATTAAATCAATATTTGTCCACTCATTATTTCCTCCAATATTGTAGGTTTCGCCAATTACTCCTTTATGAAAAATAAGATCAATTGCATTGGCATGATCTTCCACATACAACCAATCACGAATGTTTTCGCCTTTGCCATAAACCGGTAAAGGTTTATTGTTTTGGATGTTGTGAATAAATAGGGGAACCAATTTCTCAGGAAACTGAAACCCCCCATAATTATTTGAACAATTGGAGATTATTGTTGGGAGTTTAAAGGTATCTAAATATGCACGAACCAAATGATCGGAACTGGCCTTGGAAGCCGAGTAAGGACTGTGCGGATCGTAAGCCGTGGTTTCAGTAAAAAGTCCTGTTTCGCCCAGCGAACCATAAACTTCATCGGTTGAAATATGATAAAAACGTTTGTCCTCAAAATTGTCGCTCCAAATATGGCGGGCAGCATTTAACAAATTAACCGTGCCTACAATATTTGTAAAAATAAATTCCATTGGATTACTGATAGAGCGATCTACATGCGATTCGGCCGCGAGGTGGATAACTCCGTCAAATTGTTTTTCCACGAAAAGTTTCTGGATAAAATCGGCATCCACGATATCGCCTTTTACAAATTCGTAATTTTTGGCTTTTTCAATATCTTTCAAGTTTGCAAGATTCCCCGCATAGGTCAACTTATCGAGGTTTACAATTTTATAATCAGGATATTTGCTTACAAATAAACGTACTACATGTGATCCAATAAATCCGGCTCCACCGGTAATAAGTATAGTTTTCATCATTCTTCTAATTTATGTCAATTCTTTAATTTTATTACCATTCTTTTTTAAAAAAAATCCAAAACACAATTTACAAATAACAAATAATTTTCAAATACAAGATCATAATGATTAAAAAACTTAAATAATTAATTTTGATTCAATGTGGTCTTTCAATTGGAATTTTTATCATTGATATTTATTTGTAATTTGGAGCTTGTTATTTGTTATTTAAAGCAAGCTTCTGTTCCCATTTCCATGCTGAAAGGGTCATTTCATCGATATTTTGTTGAGCTTTCCAGCCTAGTTCGTCATTGGCAAAATTAGTGTCAGCCCATACTTTTTCAATATCACCAGCTCGGCGTCCTACTATTTTATAATTCAGTTTTTCGCCCGAAACTTTTTCAAATGATTTTATAACCTCAAGCACCGAATATCCATTTCCTGTTCCCAAATTAAAATATTCAAAATCCTTTTTCATTTTTTGTTTCACCATACGTTCAACAGCAATAACATGGGCTTTAGCTAAATCAGCTACATGAATATAATCGCGAATTGCGGTGCCATCAGGGGTTTTATAATCATCTCCAAAGACACTCAATTGTTCACGAATTCCAATGGCTGTTTGAGTGATGTAAGGCATCAAACAATTGGGAACACCCAATGGAAGCTCACCAATAATGGCAGTTTCATGTGCGCCGATTGGATTAAAATAACGCACAGCGATGCCTTTAATATCGGATGCTTTTACGGTATCAAAGATAATTTCTTCAGAAATTTGCTTGGTATTCCCGTATGGAGATTCTGCTTTTTGAACGGGCGCATTTTCGCTAACCGGAAGTTTTTCGGGTTGCCCGTATACCGTACAGCTGGATGAAAACACCAAATTTTCAACCCCATTATCTTTCATTGATTGTAAAATATTTACCAGCGAAAAAAGATTATTACGGTAATACATCAGGGGTTCATTCACCGATTCACCCACAGCTTTAAAGGCCGCAAAATGAATAATCCCTTGAATATCGGAATGACATTTGAAGAAGTCTTCGGTTTTGGTTTTATCTGCCAAATCAAAATTTTCAAATTCAGGCTTTATTCCCGTGATTTTTGCAATGGCATCCAATACACCAATGTTTGAATTGGAAAGATTGTCAACAATCACAACTTCGTGCCCGTTTTGTTGTAGCTCCACCACTGTGTGCGAACCAATATACCCTACTCCTCCTGTAACTAATATTTTCATAAATGATTTTTTTGTGTTATTCTGAACTTGACTGCCGTCATTCCGAACTTGATTCGGAATCTCATTTTTTTATTTGGAGATGCTGAAATAAATTCAGCATGACGATCTTTATAATTTAAATACTTTATTGTTTTCTAATTTGTATTTATCCTTGCTCTCGGGGCATTCAGCAGTTCCTTCTTTATTAAATTCCAAACGATGGCCATACTCGCTAATCCATCCTTTTTGTACAGCCGGATTTCCGACAACTAAAGCATAGGGCAAAACCTCTTTTGTAACTACTGCTCCAGCACCAATAAATGAGTATTCTCCAATATCATGGCCACAAACAATGGTTGCATTGGCACCAATGGTCGCACCTTTTTTCACCAAGGTTTTTACATATTGATCTCGTCGAATGATGGTAGAACGTGGGTTGATAATATTGGTAAAAACCATCGATGGTCCCAAAAAAACATCATCTTCACATTCTACACCAGTATAAATAGAAACATTATTTTGTACTTTAACATTTTTGCCAAGCTTAACATCGGGCGATACCACTACATTTTGTCCAATGTTACAGCCTTCACCAATTTCACAATTTTTCATGATATGTGAAAAATGCCAGATTTTTGTTCCCTTCCCAATTGTGCAAGGATCATCAATCACAGCCGTTGGATGTGCAAAGTATTCATTTTCTTTTATTTGTTTACTCATAAGATTTTTCTTATTTGAAAATATAAAGATAAAAAAAGGTGCGTTGGAAATCCAACACACCTTTAAATCTTGTAAAAAATTTATTATTTGTTCACAAACTCTAATACAGCGTTTGTGATAAATTCCAATTGCTCTTCATCTAATTCGGTGTGCATAGGTAGCGAAATTACCGAATTGCAAAGCATTTCCGTTACCGGGAAATCACCTTCTTTATATCGAGGGTCTATATACGCTTTTTGCATATGCAATGGCACGGGGTAATAAATTGGAGCTGGGAAACCTTTGGCTTGCAAGAATTCATGTAAGGTATTACGATCAACATTTTTGGTAACCAAAGTGTATTGATGGAAAACATGGGTTGAGCGCTTAAATTTTGCAGGAATTACCAAGTTTGGATGATTTTTAAAAGCATTATTATAATAATCGGCAGCTTTATTACGAGCGGCACAATATTCATCCAATCGTTTTAATTTCACATCTAACAATGCAGCCTGAATACTATCTAAACGAGAGTTAACTCCAATTAAATCGTGA
>JAOZQX010000041.1:0-1938 GCA_029931995.1 Bacteroidales bacterium | reverse complement strand
TTGTTTAGCTAATTCATCATCGTTCGTAAAAATTGCGCCACCATCACCATAAGCACCAAGATTTTTTGAGGGGAAGAAAGAAGTACATCCAATGTCACCAATTCCACCGGCTTTTTTACGGCTTCCATCTTTATAAATATAATCGGCACCAATAGCCTGACAGTTATCTTCAATAATTTTTAAATCATGTTTTTCAGCAATTTCCATGATGGCTTCCATATCGGCAGATTGTCCGAAAAGATGAACAGGAACGATGGCTTTTGTTTTTGGAGTGATTGCTCTTTTTATAGCCTCCGGATCAATATTGAAAGTTTCCGGATCAACATCAACCAAAACAGGTGTAAGCTTAAGTAAAGCGATTACCTCGGCAGTAGCAATAAAAGTAAAGGAGGTTGTAATTACTTCGTCACCTGACTTTAAACCTAGGGCCATCATCGAAATTTGTAAAGCATCGGTTCCATTGGCACAAGGAATTACGTGTTTTACACCCAAGTATTTTTCAAGATTTGCTTGAAATTCGTGTACGGCCGGACCATTAATATAACTCGACGAATTAAGAACTTTATGGATAGCTTCGTCAACTTCTGCTTTAATGTTTTGATATTGACCTTGCAGGTCAACCATTTGAATTTTTTTCATTAATGTAATCGTTAGTGTTTGTTAATTTTATAACGATGCAAATTTATTGATATTTGTTTACACTCGGCACTAAAATGAGGTTATTTAAAATTAGTTAAGATAAAATTATTTTCATTTCGTACATTTGTGTTTGCTTAATCAAAAGCATTCACCAATCATGAGACTCATTTACAATTTATTTATTCAATTCTTTGGCTTATTTATTCGCTTGGCATCTCTGTTTAATGCAAAGGCAAAAAAATGGGTCTTAGGTCGGAAAAATATTTTTATTGAAATTGAAAATGCCATTCGGGCAGATGATAAAGTAATTTGGATGCACACGGCATCTTTGGGCGAGTTTGAACAAGGCCGACCACTCTTGGAAGCCCTCCGAAAGAAACACCCAAGCCATAAAATTCTTTTAACTTTTTTTTCCCCCTCAGGATATGAAATTCGTAAAAATTACAATCAGGTAGACCATGTATTTTACCTGCCTCTCGATACAAAAAGAAATGCGCAACGATTTGTAAAAACCATTCATCCCGACTTAGCTATTTTTGTGAAATATGAATTTTGGTATAATTATTTGAGTGAATTAAAAAATGCGGGATGTGAAACTATTTTTATCTCCTCAATTTTTAGAGCCGATCAATACTTTTTTAAATGGTATGGAAGCTGGTTTCGGAAACAATTAAAATTGATCCATCATTATTTTGTTCAAGATGATTCATCGGTCGATATATTAAACAGTATTGGTATTTATAATATTTGCCTAAGTGGCGATACTCGCTTCGATCGGGTGTATGATTTGGCTCAGCAATGTCAAAAATTCCCAATCGTTGAAAAGTTTAAAAACGGAAAACAATTATTTATTGCCGGAAGCAGCTGGCCTCCCGACGAAGAAATTTTGTTCCCATTGATTGAGAAAAATCCAGAAGTGAAATTTATTATTGCTTCGCATGACACCAAAGCAGAACGAGTAAAACAAATTCTAAAAAACTTGCCAGTTAAGGCCATTCGTTTTTCTGAAATTGAAGAAAAAAATGCGGATGATTATCAGGTACTGGTTGTTGACTTTATGGGTAAGTTGGCGCATTTATATCAGTATGCTGACCTTTGTTATATTGGTGGTGGATTTGGAGTGGGCATACATAATATTCAGGAAGCAGTTACCTTTGGTAAGCCCGTGATGTTTGGGCCTAAGTTTAAAAAGTTCAGAGAAGCTTGCGATTTGATCGACAGAAAAGGCGCATTTAATGTAAATAATGCAAGGGAGTTGGAAATAAAAACAAAGGCTTTACTGTCTGATAAAAATTTACA